>JAUZRH010000067.1 GCA_030950555.1 Mariprofundus sp.
GAAGCACTAATGCGCCCCACCTGTATGCCAGGCACCATACGCATCAATTCAGGCACCGTCTGCATACCTGAGCGCATCATGTCTTCATGACTAAGTACAGTGATTGCCGCAGCCACATCATCCAATGGCTGCGCCCACTTATCCACCGTCGTCACTTCAACATCCATTAACTGTTTCATATCCATATTTAACAACGAAGAGAGGTCAGACTCGCTAGCCTCTACAGGTGTAAATATCAGAAACAGCAAGGACAAAATAGCCAGCCGCAACTTAAAGATAGTCGTTACATTCAAAGAAAATTCCCCTACCAACATCATCTTGATGCCAGGCATACTAAATATACTGTTAAGCGAGGGCAAAAAGTGCCGCTTCTACAGTTGTTTAAGCAATAGTACGCAAGCCGCATGCCTACATCGCATCATAGCGATGTTTCTGCACCTTGAATCCAGCAACTATGCGGCGCACTATTTGGATAATTTATGATTCCCGAGGCTCCAGCACCGAAGCCAACACACGCTGCAAACTTTTCATTGAATAAGGTTTCTGTAAAAAACCAGTGGGTTGAACCACCCCGAACTGATCTATAATCCCTTCACGGCTATAACCACTACTGATATATACTGGCACCTCAGCGTTCAATTTTCTTAATGCTATCAACACCTCGCCACCATCCATCTTAGGCATCGTTAAATCCAGCAGCACCATATCTATCTTCGCCTCACTGCGGCCAAACAGTTCGATTGCTTCTTTGCCGCCTTCAGCCACTAATACGCTACAGCCCAGCTTCTCCAACAGGCATTGCACAACGCTTCTAACCATCAACTCATCATCAACGACCAGTACGGTATAATCGGCAAAAAGTGCCTCAGAGGTCGGAAGCTTCGCTGGCAGTAGCGCTATCTCAACCGACTTACTCACAGGTAGCAACACTTTAAAACAGCTACCTCGACCCACGCTACTTTCAAGTTGAATCGTTCCACCATGGGCACGAACAATACCGAGTACGGCACTCATACCTAGGCCACGTCCAGTAAATTTAGTGGTGAAAAATGGGTCGAATATTTTATCTCGGGTGGCGACACTCATACCACAGCCGGTATCGCTAACCTCCAATAAAATATATGCTCCCTGCTCTAGCTCATTTTCAATAACATTGCTCTTGAGCATCTTCTTATCAGCCATAAGCATCTTTGTTGAGATATTCATCTCCCCTGCTTTTTTATCACTCATACTTTCTGCAGCATTGGTAACCAGATTCATAATAATTTGCTCTAACTGGGTTTTATCTGCGTACACAGCGGGCAGGTTTTCAGCCAGCTCTAGGCTTAGTGACACATGCTTTGGTATCGACACATCAATCAACTGCAGCGACCCTTCGACCAAACTTGTAAGATTGACATCTTCTTTTAGAAAAGAGCCCTGCCCTGAATAAGCTAACATCTGACGACATAAGTCCGCTGCACGCGTAGAGCCAGCAACAATCGTCTCCAGTTCTCTGGTTACAAATTCACCCTGCTGTGCCTTCATCCCAGCAAGCTCCGCATTGCCCATAATACTCGCTAGAATATTATTAAAATCATGGGCAATACCCCCGGCTAATACCCCCAGCGATTCAAGCCGCTGCACATGATTCATTTTCCGCTCCATCTCCTGTCTCTGTTCATCGGCCTCCACGAGTTGTGTAATATTGCGCATGATGCCTTCATAGCCAACCCTCTCACCATCACTGTTCTTTATAAGCTGGGCTGTTAAAGAGACCCAAACACGCTTACCCGATTTGTGTTTAAGTTGAAGATTTTGATTACTAAGCGCCTCACCTGATTGTTTAGTCAATAGATCAGTCAACTGGCCAAACGAGTTTTCATCCATCAATAAGGCTTTAATATCCATCCCCACCACATCTTGCGGCTTATAACCAAGCAATGTCTCAACTGATGCGGATGCCCAAGTTACCATACCGTTTAAATTCAACCGATAATAGGTATCAAGCATATCATCTAATGTTGATTGCAATTGATCTTTTGCCAATTGCAACTGCTCAGTTCGATCAAAAACACGCTGTTCCAGAGCCAGATTGTTGCGCTCCAATATTTCTTCAACTTGTTTTTGCTTGGTAATATCGACAAAGGACGAAAATGTCGACATCTCATTTTCAAATTTAATCAGACTCATGGAGATTGAGAGCCAAAGGCCGCGTCCGCCCGGCGTAACCATCTCCACCTCCTCACCAGAAAATGAGCCTAGTTTAGCCAATTTTTCATGAATTCTTTTTTGGTCATCTTTGAAACGATAAAAATTGATAGCTTGCAAGGATATTTCATCATCCTGCTTGATATCAAATAGATCAGCCGCGGCTTGATTATAAAAACGAATCACCCCTTCAGCAGGAATCCCTATCACCACAGGCACGGGGGCCATCTCGACAATCGTTCTAAAGCGATATTCACTTTTTTCAAGTTCATGCTGGTTCGCTTCAATGATATCAAATCCATGTTCAATCTTTTCCGTCATATGGTTCAGACCCGACTGTAGCGCTTGGGTTTCACTATTATAGGTTTTTAAATCCATACGCAGTGAATAATCTTCTTCTTCAGCAATCCGCTGCATCAATGTCGCTATTTTTTTAATCGGCGAGGCAACCCTCTGTTGCACCCTAAAGGCAAACAGCAGACCCAACACAAGTGACATCAACATGGCCGTTACTACAGTGATAATACTGGTGATTTGACTCTCTTCAAGATGATCCAGGTTTGATGCCAGATAAATAACACCCACGGTTCTCTTTTTATGTCTGATAATCCGATAGGTAGATATGACACCATCACGACTGTCCATACTTTCGCCAGCTTGAAATAGCACATTTTCAGCGTCAGCGCCCCCTCGAGCATACAATGATTTGCCATCAAAGGTGAATAGCTTGATAGCTAACACACCAGAATCCAACGACATATCCTGCAACAGCTCTGCCGCCATACGCTTATCTTCAAACATCAGTGCTGGCCGTGCTGCAGCTCCCATCATATCAGCTTCCACAATCAACACATGTTCAGCTTCTTTTTTAAGCAGCATTTGATTATAAGTAATCCATACACCACCCATAATCAGCTCGACAAAAACCAGTGCAAGCACAAACAAGAGCTGGAGCTGTCGTTGGATAGAACTTTTTCTATTCACGATCTCTCCCCAAAATTTCACCAAACTGCAATAACTGCGCGCTGATATAGAGACCCGCACTTTTCACGGCCTTCAGATTCACAATAAAGGTGATTTTTTTATTTATATATTTCATTTCAATCATTCCGCCATCCGAAGCAAAACCAGGCACATCAGAAATTGTTAACACAGGTTTGTCGGATAATAGACGAAGCATAGGTAGGTATTCCTGCTCCGAATGTCCGATAAAGAGAGCCGAGGCTTGATTCAAACATAGCCCTGTCGTACAAGAACCAACCATAAGAGGTAACTGTTGTGCGATTCTGTTTTTACGACTAATCACCTGCATGGTTGCCAACACATCAGGCGAAGCCAGTACCTGCAGAGAGATAGCACGGTGTGTATTAGTATTTTCTGGCCAATCGGTAAAACGAATAAAGTTAAAAAGATAAGCCGCCTTAATATCACTGATGCCGGCTTTCACCTCTGTTGCTAATGAGCGTGTTGGCATAAGTATAGCGGCGAATGCAACCAACAAAAGGCTACAAAAAGAGAGCACTAAAAGATATCTACACTGGCGTTTCAAACAACCACCCCGTTAATCAAGAGCATTTGTCATAGCCGGTAAAAACAGCCTATAGCAGCAGGTATTATCGTCTTGTAAGATAAAGACATCATAAAAAACAGTCGAGAGGATATTCGGAGAGTGTATTAGCAAACAATTTTCCAATGAACACCTTCCCCCCCTCTATCGATGAATATAAGCATTATAGTTGAAAAAAAATAAAACACCAACAATAAATTCAGAATCAATTGCTTATTATCCAAAGCTGATGTTTCACATGATCAAAATATCCATAAGTAGCTGGGTATTTTTCACAGAGAACCATCAGTGGCTAACTGGCTTCATGATGAAACAATAGGACGAAGTCAAAGGCATCACAGCTTGATGCCATATTTTTCCGTGCCTTCTGTATGTTCCGTGGTTTATGGCTTTGATTCCAACCCCCACCACAGAGGACAAATAGTAAAAACATCTTATAGAATATGTCGTTAGTTGAACATATTTATTTATGATAATGATTATCTTCGTGCCCTTCGTGACTCTGTGGTGGAAAGCCTTTGACTGTTGAGCCAATTGCAAAACTCGTGAGCGGCGATCGGCGGCCCCACTTTGGCCCAACCCGCGCTGTTGTTTGCTCCATGGAACCACCATGCACCTCATTCCACCTCAAAAATGGACTCAAAGTGGGATTGCCGCTCATC
>JAUZRH010000068.1 GCA_030950555.1 Mariprofundus sp.
TGAGCGGCGATCGGCGGCCCCACTTTGGCCCATTTCCGCGCTGTTGTTTGCTCCATGGAACCACCATGCACCTCATTCCACCTCAAAAATGGACTCAAAGTGGGATTGCCGCTCATACACCCAGAGTTTTGCAATTGGCTCTAAGGATTACTAAAAAGCCAAAAAGTGGGAACACAATTGCAACAAATACCCCTGTATTTCGACAGCCTACCCAAAGGCCCGACCCAGCAGCTAAACACTCCCCCCACCACACACACAATCACCATAACATGTGAGCATTAGATCACATGTCCTAGGGACCTAACCCCATTAGAAGTAAGTGGAGTATCCATACAAATGCGGAGATCTATCTGCTGACTTTAGCTCGATCAGAGCCGAAACGTGTTTTTACCAGCTCCATCTTTCACTTTTTAATCAGGCAAAAATCTCAAGGCACTACAAAAAATAGAAGAATATTTTGGAATAACCACAACGCGGTTCTGTCTGATGAATCTATGAAGGATATTAAATCAAAATTAAGCTACCAATTGTCATCTTGGCAGCCACAGGTAGGTTGCCGCCCATAATGCGCCGGTGTGAGCGAAAGATGCCGGTTCTAGGAGATATATATGCAGATCAGTCACCATAAAGTTGTTTCATTTCAGTTTAGTCTAAGCAATGATAGCGGAGAAGTTATCGATGCATCCGAAGCGGATAAACCGCTGGTCTACCTACATGGTGAAGAAAACATTGTTCCTGGACTGGAACTGGCTCTGGAAGGCAAGCATGTTGGTGATAAGCTAAAGGTATCACTGGATGCTGCTGATGCTTATGGCGAACATGATCCGGAGATGATCGAGGTTGTATCAGCTGAGATGTTTGAAGGTATCGATCACCTAGAGGTAGATATGGAGTTCCATGCTGCCATGGCTGATAATGATGAAGAGGGACAGACCGTTCGGATTACAAAAATTGATGGCGACAATGTCACCATTGATGGCAATCATCCGCTAGCAGGCATGCACCTCGATTTTGATATCACTATTGAAGATATCCGTGAAGCGACTGAAGAAGAGTTGGAACACGGCCATGTGCATGGCGCTGGCTGCTGTGGTGACGGTGAGTGCGAGGAAGAAGAGTGCTGTGGTGAAGGAAATTGTAGCAACTGATTACATTATTGCTGTCAATAGGGGCTTCCTTTCGGGGTGGCCCCTTTTTATTGCAACGCACACCATTGATCAGACATGCGTTATTCTATGGGCCGCGGAAAGAATAAATCATCCACGTGCTGGTCTATGAGTCCGCATTCTGCGTTGCCACAGCGTTACGACTAAGACTATCGCGCCCATTCAGGGCTTGCTTATGCGCTTGATTTGGTGCCTTGAAGCCGAACTCTTATCCTTCGTATAACGGGACAATTATTTATTTCCGCAGCCCTCATCGGCTGCGGCTCCCAATCATAGAAAGCACCGCCAGATCTAAAATAGAGGACGAGCTGCTATTCAATCGTATAGGTCGCTTGGGCGTAATAGCGTTGTTGAATTCTAGATGATAAACCCATAATACTATCGTTATTACTCTGATAGGATGAACGTAGCATATCCTGGCCGACAAGGGTTAATTCGAGATTTTTTATGGGTCGCCATGCTAAGCGCATGTCCAAACGATGGTATTTACTGATATCACCTTCGCGAAAAGAACCTGTATAATAGAGGTTTGTATCAAACTCAATATTTTCCGCAGGATTCAGGCTCACACCTACATGGAAACGATGCCGAGGATCCTGCCCTATATTTGTCTTCACCGTCCACTTGGTTTCACCATCACTGATTGGATAAGCAGAGTAAACCTGATGCAGGTAGGTATAAGAGCCTTTCAGTGTCATCCACAATTGCGGTTGATAACGGAAATTAGCCTCAATGCCATCTCCTCGTCCATTTAATACATTGGTCAAATACTCGGGCATAATACCATTGACTACAAAAGGATTCGCCGCATTCTTTTTATCCTGCCAGGTATCCAGAACGCCCCGATATTGAATTTGAAATGCCGTAATCTCAATCAAACTCTTCTCATCCGGGCGCAAACGCCCACCCACTTCATAAGTAAGCACCGCTTCAGCTTTTGCGCTTCCATTACCAACCTGTTGCAAAAGATACTTTCCCGTTGGGTTCGTTGGCGTAACAGGCCCGCTCGTCGCCCTCAAATTCCATCGCAAACCATTTTCCATATCATTGGGTGTACGGACAGATTTCGCTACTGAACTCCACAGGGCCCAGTTATCATCAGAAATAACGGCGCGCACACTAGGCTGAGAGATCCACTTGGTATAAGAATTCCGCTCAGTTTTCACACCACCAATAATACGGACTAAGCCATCAAACAGTTTTAGTTCATCGTTGACAAAAAAGGAGGTGATGGCGGTTTTGCGACTGGGCATCTTAAATTGAGGCGTATTGTTAAAATGTGAAATCATCCTGCGCAGATCCATGCCTACGGAGATATTCTGATTCATAACGTCAGCAAAATCGAATTGTAAATCAGCATCATAAGTATCTTTTTGTTCGCGTAGAAACTGTGAATGAATTTTATATTGATCATAAATCAGCTGACTTTTCAAGGTAATATCTGGGGAAATTTCTTTCTCCATGCGCAACACGAGGTTTCTGCCAGCAAACTCATTCAAGCCGGTATACACTTCTGTTAGCCCCACAGGATTCGTACTTACGTTTGGCGTCCAGAAGTTCACTACCCCCGTTTTTACCTGATAGGCATCGCCATGCAGCGTCACCTTGGTCAAAGCATCAGCCTGCCAATCCATGCGGAAGCCGTTTTGATTGAGACGTCTAAAATCAGGCGCATTTGCACCGGCTTTATAGCCAATATATCCATAATTTGGCACCAAGCCGCCATCACGCAGTTCATTCATGGCATAAATCCTATAATCCACATGACCTGAGTGAGAGCCGTAGCTGATATTACCAAAACCCTTATCTTCCGTACCACCACCAGCTGTGATACGCAGACCTGGGGATTGCCCTGCTGTTTTGGTAATAATATTGATCACACCATTGACGGCATTGGAGCCCCAAATTGCACCACCCGGACCACGCACTATTTCAATGCGCTTAATATCTTCCAATGGATAATTCTGCACACCCCACCAAACACCGGAAAAAGTGGTGGTATAGATAGGTCGTCCATCGACCATCACCAAGAGCAGGTCGGTAAAAAAATCTGATTGCCCACGGATACCAATCTGCCACTGATTCATATTGGTCTGCGATACTTGAAGCCCCGGCGACAAACGCAAGGCATCCGGGATGCTTCTAGCCCCTGAGCGACGGATATCATCACTGGTGATAATAAACACAGCACCCGCCGTACCCATATATTTCTCTTCACGCTTGGAAAGCGTGGTCACCTTCACATTCATCAGCTCTTCCACACTCATCGAGAGTAATTCATTCGGTGTGTAACGCTCGGCAGCCATGCCATCCACAGGTAGCCCCAAGAGCAAAAAAAGCCCAAGACAACGCCTAAGAACTACTCGTAAATACATCATTTCACTCCGTCCAACTTATGTACATAGATGATTACCGCCACTATCTAACGTCTTTTTTGGGCATATTTTTTTTGCGTCATAAGGACTGAGGATAGCGTGTGCATATTTTTTATCTTCGATAAGAATATGATTTAACAGCCAGCCTTTTATAATGCCCAGCAGTTTCAAATTTAGCACACCCTCGCCCTCTTTGAGAGCCACATAAGATTGATAAATAAGGTATTCAAACTCTTTATGCAGCTTGGAGTGCTGCACGAGTTCAGCATAACCATGCTGATGCAGATATTTTTCTTCATAGTCAAAATGAAAGCGGCTGTAATCGAGCATTGCCTGCAAAATATCCATCTGACTCTGCATGTTGGGGTCCTGTTCACCCACCGTGGTCAGTTTGTTCATAGCATTATATATATCAAGCCATTTTTTATGCTGCTGATCTATCGCTTCAATATGAAGACTAAAAGAATCATCCCATTTAATTTCTGACATGAGCCACTCCTTCCACTCTCTGCATATCTAACACTCACATACTACTGTTGTAACACGTGATGACCTAATGAATCAAAAAGAGGCTCCAACTTTGCAAACAATGCCTGATCTTTGTTAAAAATAAAATCTGGCTGAACCGGATTGTTCATCTGTAATGGATCCGTACTGACCAGAACTGTTTTTATTTTTTTATTATCACAATCTGATAATTTCAATGCGGCAATCAGCGCTTGTCCATTAAGCATGTCTATATAATGAGAAGCAATAAGCATATCATATCGATGCCCCAGCAACATCTCCAAGGCCAGTAAACCATCTTTTATCACCGTCACTTTTATAGCTTTTCCTTTTAAGCGTGACTTAATAGCTGCACTCAGTGTTTTATCCATCACCAGAAGCAATTGAGCCTCTTTGCCACTGTTACTTAACGACAACTCATTCAGGGCTTGCGTCAACGTCGAGAAATCATTACCCAGAGCAGCGTGATCCGGAACTTGTCGCAGCAGATCCACATACGCCAACAGAGTTGTTACCTGAACACTTGTATGTGTGCTAAATGCACCATTCAACTCGGCTACGCTATCTTCCATCTGATGGCATATCGAAGTGATAATATGTAAGCCGTGTGTACCTCCACTACCTTTAAGGCTATGAATATTGCGATAGAGTTCATCAAAAGCCGTTACTGCAGTGGCTTCATCTTCCATCGCCATCACAGCATCTTCAATATCATTTAGGCGCTCAGGTAGATCGAGCAGAAATTTATCACGTAAACCCGTTAGGATTGCCTGAATATCTTGCCTACTATCCATTTCAACTCCTTTTATCGTGATTCAAGCTTGAAAATATCTTTTCTCGTCATTCCCGTGAAGACGGGAATCCATTGTTATCAATCATATTCTTCACCAAATGGATTCTCGATCAGGTCGGGAATGATGGACAATTCATGCTTAAATCACTATAGCATCTCTGCAAAATAAAATAACCCACAATAGTACGGAAATAGTGCTCATCTCCGCCGTTTATAGAAACGTTCCATCACACTTCAAACTGCCCTCCTTTCTCCAGCAGAGCGGTAAGTTCATCCGCAGGCAGTGGTCTACTGAAGTAATAGCCCTGTATAATATCACAATTTTCTTCCGCTAAAATTCGGAACTGGTCTTCATCCTCGACCCCTTCTGCGACCACACTCATATTCAGTGTTTTAGCCATGGCAATAATGGTACGGGCAATAGCCAGAGAGCTTGCATCAGTGGCAATATGATCAACAAATGTTTTATCAATTTTCAGAGTATGTATGGGGAAGTGCATCAGATAGGCCAAAGAGGAGTGACCTGTTCCAAAATCATCCAAAGCAATCAGCGCTTCCATTGCCTGCAACTGCTTTAGCACAGCAATACTCTCATCAACATTGCCCATCACAGCGCTTTCTGTCACTTCCAACTCAATACGCCCCGGCTGCAGCAGCCCTTCATCGCACAATATATTCACTTTATGAATAAGGTCGGGATCATCAAACTGTCGAGCAGATAGATTAATCGCCATATTGATTGCTGGGTAGCCCATTTTTTGCCAACGGATATTCTGCTCACACGCCTCACGTAAAATCCACTCACCGACACCCACAATCAAGCCTGTCTCTTCAAGCATTGGAATAAATTTAAACGGGGGAATAAGTCCATCTACCGGATGCAGCCAGCGAACCAACGACTCCACGCCCACAAGTTTACCTGTTTTAGCATCCACTTTGGGCTGATAATAGAGTACAAACTCTCTGTTCTCCAAGGCCTGATGCAAGCTCACATCCAACGCACAGCGCTCAAGGGCCGCCGCATTCATATCCCGTGTATAAAATTGATATGAACCACCCCCATCTTTAGCCGCCCGGTGCATCGCTATTTCAGCCGAACTAAATAATTGATCCACTTCTGCACCATCATTAGGGTAGACACTGATACCCATATCACAGGCCAAATAAAACTTCAACCCATCCAATTCAAAAGGCATTTTAAACAGCATCAGTATTTTTTGAGCCATCAGAGCAACACTATTTTCACTCTGATGTCCCTCTGCCAAGATGGCAAAAGTACTGCCGTTTAGTCGAGCAACCGTATCTGTATCTCTATCTCTATCATCACTAGCTGGTCTGACCACCATATCGGTATGGCGTAAACCTTCACTCAAGCGTGTCGCAAGTTGCTGTATCAACGCATTACCTTTCTGATAACCGAGTGAATCATTAACCTCTTTACAGCCCTTAATTTTTAATGAGTAGAGCGCCAACAGGTAGCCATTCCGTTCAGATTGTGCCATAGCATGGGTAAAACGATCATAAAGCAGATTGCGGTTGGGCAGCCCTGTTAATTCATCAAAGTTAGCGAGATAGGTAATTCGCTCCTCATAACTTTTACGATCAGTGATATCACGAATAATACAAACAAACTGCTGTTCAGCTTGCAACTGCATACGACTCACAGCTAGGTCAATAGAAAAACGGGAGCTATCTTTACACACCCCTTCCGTCTCACATGGCTTGGCGCCAACAATCTCTGTCTGTCCGCCCTTCAAATAATCGTCTATATCCAACTGCAAGGCTTGGTAAAAACCATGCGAAAGCAGAAGATTCATAGAGTGGCCAAGCAGCTCCTCTTCATGATACCCAAACTGATCACACGCTGCCCTATTGGCCGACAGAATCATTGCCGATCGATCAAAGACAATAATCGCATCAAAGGCATTATCTAGGATGGCCTGAACGCGTGCTGAACTCACCTTTAACTGCCCGTTTATATGATTCAGCTCAGTCGTACGCTCGAAAACAGTTGTTTCTAGGGCTTGATTTGAATAGTGCTGTGCATCTTCTAATTGTTTGTGTCTGGCTGCAGCACTCAAGCGCGCAATTATTTCCATCTGATCAAAGGGTTTACTCAGATAATCATTTGCTCCAGCTTCAAAGGAGGCAACAAGCTCTGTATCACCAAGGGCTGTCAGCATAATAATAGGCAAGATTGTTTCGCCTAACTGCTGACGAATATACCTACATACCTCCACCCCATCCATGCCGGGCATCGATATATCCAACAGCATAACATCAAATTCATGCTCTGTAACCGCTTTGATCGCTTCGTAGCCATCAATCGCCTGTGTAATAACAAATAGCTTTTCCGGCAACGCTGCTCTAACAAGCATCCGGTTCATCTTTGAATCGTCGACAACCAATAACTGATAGCATGGCTCAGATGAAGGTATAAACATATTATTTCCATTCATATCACACCATCCTTTTTATCAGCATACGCATCCGCCCAGCACCATCGCCCACAAAAAGAGCCCTTGCTATTTTCCCTAGATGTTAGATGCACCCTATCCAAAGCAACCAAGCTTGAAAACCCCCACATTACCGAGCCACTTGCAAAACTCTGGGTGGATGAGTGACAACCCCACTTCGAGCGCAACTCAGGATGGAATGAAGGGCATGGTGGTTCCATACGCTGAACGCAGCCTAGAAATGCGCCGGAGTGGGGCAGTTCATCGCCGCTCATGGGTTTTGCAAGTGGCTCTACAGCGTACGGCAAAAACCCATCAGAAGCAGTGGCGAATCAACAACTCTTGCCAGCGATCTGCTTCATGTCATAATTGAACGCATCCAATAACAGACTCCTAGATACCGCAGGAAGGGATGTAGATGACTCAACATGAAAAAGTAAAAAACAACACAGAAAAGCATCAACAATCTAATTTAACCTCAGGCTGTTTTCTCCTTCTTGACCCGTCAGCGGGTGAAATACCTGTTATCATTGACCTCAATGCTTGCGCACTAGAAAAACTGGGTTACGCTCGGGATGAACTCATTGGTCAACCTATTAGTTTTCTTTATCGCCATCTAGCCGATCAACAACAGGCAGAACTACTCCATCAAATCATAGCGAATCAGGGCAATAGCCTGAGCGCAGAGCACCGATGCAAGGATAACAGCATTATAAACGTTGACGTATATATACAGCACTCTTTTATTGCTGAAGAGAGGCTTATCTATCATTTAGAGCACCAGCCAACAGAGCGCCTACAGCAGACCCTATCTGATAATCATGAGGGTGTCTTTGGTCTGGATTTGCAGGGCAATTGCATATTCATCAACCCTGCGGCCGAAAAAATGTTACAGCGAAGCGCTGAAGAACTTATTGGCCATCCCATGCATCACATCCTACACGCAAAGCTAGCAAATAATGATCTGGAAAGGGCGTTTTTCTCACACCGCGACAGCAGCCATAAATATCAGCGGCAGGAGATGCATTTTTACAGAAAGGATGGCAGCCACTTTGCGGTCAGCTATGTTAGCAGCCCAGCCATCGTGCAAACTCAGGTAACCGGTGTGGTTGTCTCATTCAGAGAAACCCGTGAACAGAAGGAGATGGGCAACCTACTCATTGATCAGTCGCATATTTTAGAGATGCTGGCCATAGGCAAACCACTGCCAGACATTCTAGACGCACTAAACCTGATGCTTGAAGCGCAAATTCCTTTTGCCAAAAGCTCGATTCTACTGCTCAATTCGGATAAACAGAAATTACTCATTGCCTCTGCCCCCAGCCTATCTACAGCCTACACCAGCACCCTTGAGAATACTGGTATAGGGCCTGATATTGGTTCATGTGGAACGGCGGCCTACTGGAACCAAACTGTTATTATCAAGTGTATTGAGACGGATCCACTCTGGGTAGATTTCAAAACATTGGCACGAGAGCATGGCTTAAAAGCATGCTGGTCGGTTCCTATTCATAGCGCCACAGGTACTGTTTTAGGCACCTTTGCCCTTTATCCAGATCATATTAGTCAGCCAGAAAAATATGAACTCATGCTACTTGAACGGGCTGCACACCTCTGTGGTATTATCATTGAGGATTATCAGCTCACTTCTGAACTGCACTCATATCGCCAACACCTTGAAGCACTGGTTCACCAGCGCACGCTTGAGTTAATCGCCGCAAAAGAGGCCGCAGAAGCAGCCAGTGTCGCCAAATCAAGGTTTATCGCCAACATGAGTCATGAACTAAAAACACCACTCAATGCTATCTTGGGTTTTACAGAAATCACACTTGAAACCGAACTCAATGAAGATCAGAACACTTTCCTACAGCACGTGAGCGTTGCTTCTCGCTCCCTACTCTCCCTGATCAATAACATTCTGGACTTTGATGCCCTAACAGCACAAAAACTCACCCTTAACTCAGCCCCTTTTGAAACTAATCAACTCTTCAGCTGGATTCAAGAAGAGCTAGCACGTCAGTCTCAAGAAAAGGATCTACAGCATAGCTTCCATCAACAAGAACAAATTCCCGCTATTTTGAACGGGGATTTTGAGCGCATAAAACAGGTCATGGGTCAGCTGATCGACAATGCTGTGAAGTTCACCGAATCAGGCAACGTGGCCATCACCGTTTTACAAAAAATAGCGACCAATCATCTACAACTTATTTTTGCTGTGCAAGATACGGGCATGGGCATTGCTGTTGAAGATATTCCACAGCTATTCAACCCTTTTACGCAACTAGATGCATCCAGCACCCGCCGCCAAAACGGCACCGGAATAGGGCTATCTCTCTGTGAAAAATTAGCCAAACTGATGCATGGCTCGATTACGATAGAGAGCTTGGATGACCAAGGCAGCACCTTTGTGTTCTCTACCCGCCTTGATATACCACAAGCGCAAACGCTCCCCTCAAAGCCTACGATCACGGCCGTCAAAGCCGTTCCTGACCGACTACCCGGCCTAAATATCCTCGAAGGCATACATCGTTTAGGTGGCGACAGGGATCTCTATTATCAGATTCTACAAATGTTTCTAGAGGATGAAAGGAGCGCGGCCCTAGAGATAGCCCAAGCGATAGGCCAAAATAACTTAAAAAAAGCCCAGGATATCGCCCATAAGTTACGTGGATCATCCGGCAACATAGGTGCAGATAAAGTCTATAACAAAGCATGCACTATAGAATATGCCCTCAAGCATCATGAACAAGTAAACCTACCGCTTCTAACGCAAAAGCTTATCGAGGCGCAACAGCAGCTAACTGACTCCATCAACAGCCTACTCAGACCACTACAAAAAAAAGCCGAAGTAGTCGCACCAAACAAGGATAAACAGCTAAATCTCAGTTTAGTGCTCTCGCTACTTGATGAGATACGCCTTTTATTACTTAAATCTAGCCCCGCTGTTGACAAACCGGTGCAAAAATTAATGGCTGAATTGGCCACTAGCAAAGCTAAAGAAACGACGACACAACTACTAAAACATACGGAAAGATATGACTTTGATTTGGCCCTAGAGTCCACCGAGTCGATCTACGCACTATTGGACTTAAAGCATGAATAATTACCACACAAAAGATACCATCCTCATCGTAGATGATGAACCGCTAAACCTTAAAGTGCTCAACACCATGTTATCTGAGCATTACCTTGTATCTGTTGCCACCAATGGCATTAAGGCATTGGAAATATGTTTTTCACAGACCCCACCAGACCTACTCTTACTGGATATCATGATGCCCGATATGAATGGTTATGAAGTGTGTAGAAAGTTAAAATCCAATCAGAAAACACGCCATATCCCCATTATTTTTGTCACCGCCAAAGGCATGGTAGAGGATGAGTCAGCTGGCTTTGATGCAGGAGCTGCCGATTATCTAACCAAACCCGTCAATGCTCGTATCGTCAACGCGCGCGTGAAAACACACTTAACCCTTTACCACCTGAATCAGGAACTCGAAAGAAAAGTGCAAGATCGTACACAGGAGCTACACCAATCTAGGCTGGATATCATTCAACGCTTGGGACGTGCCGCTGAGTTCAAGGATAATGAAACAGGCATGCATATTATACGAATGAGCCATTACAGCCGCTGTTTAGGACTTGCTACGGGTATGAATGAACAGCAAGCCGATCTACTTTTCAATGCCTCACCCATGCACGATATTGGCAAGATCGGCATTCCGGATCATATTCTAAAAAAACAGGGAAAACTCACAGATGAAGAATTTTCCTTTATCAAAAAGCACCCGGAAATGGGTGCCACAATCATCGGTGAAAGTAGCGCTGAATTATTACAAGCGGCAAAATTAATTGCACTCACCCACCATGAAAAATGGAATGGCACAGGTTACCCCCATGGGCTTGCCGGTGAAAAGATACCACTGATGGGCAGAATTGTTGCCATAACAGATGTTTTTGATGCCTTAACCTCTGTTCGACCCTACAAAGACGCATGGCCAATTGAAGATACTATCGCCCTCATCAGAAATGAGTCCGGCAAACATTTCGATGCCAATCTGGTTGAACTGTTTATATCCATTCTACCACAAATTCTAGACATTAAAAAAATGCATCAAGAATCTGAGGCAAACGACACACCCTATTGGTGAATCATCCTGATTAAATATAACAGCCTTCACCCCAAAGCAGCAAGCCGTGCTATAGTATCATTATTCGCTCATTTTTATTGGAGTTCAGAAGATTAAAATCCGGCATTCTTCATTTACTAGAGCCACGTCAAAACTCGTGAGCGGCGATCGGCGGCCCCACTTTGGCCCAACCCGCGCGGGTGTTCGCGCCATGGAACCACCATGCACCTCATTCCACCTCAAAAATGGACTCAAAGTGGGATTGCCGCTCATCCACCCAGAGTTTTGACGTGGCTCTGTTAAATACAAAACTCAGCAATCTGACGCTCTAAAAATATCAAAGGTCCCAATATCTTTGAATGCTCCATCACATAGTCTTGTTTTAGAATCTCCAAACCTCATAATCAAATGAGCGAACGATAAGCTAGTATCATTGTTCGGCATCCTAGCGTGGCCCTTCGTCCCGCTGATTTTGATGTTGCAGCGTCACTATAAAGTCAGCCAAAGGCAGCGCATTTATTGATGCTGATAAATATTGAGCTGAAAAGGGGTCGATTCACATTCCATCATCAGGTGCGTCACGCACTCTACGCCCAGCAGGTTCATTTCGTAGCTTTCCCCATCCACCACCATCGGCTGTGACAGATAGCTCGGCGCAGGTAGTATCGCTTTAATGTTGCCGCCTAAAATATTAACCAGCTCACCCAATACCTCAACAATCGCCGATTTACCCAGTTCAGCTGCAGCATCGCCCAAAATAATAACGCCCGCTTTCTCAACCAGTGTATTGGGACAAACAAGACTAACCGATCCATTCCATGCACCTGAAATATGCACGACACCGCTTGAATGCAGCTGTTCCATCATCTCCTTAGAGGAAACAGAACTCACATGCACTTCCATTTCCAGCATACAACGCCACACATTTTGAGTGATCTGAAGCACTTCATCTTCTAACATCTTATTGCTCCTCTATGTGGATGCATGTAAGCGATAACACAAGCTGTTATGCATTCGCACTGGTTTAAAGCGCGTATCCAGATAAACAGTCGTTTCAGAACTACCCAGAAAAAGGTAGCCATCAGCGTGCATGCTCTGACGCACTCTTTGTAGAATAGCTTTTTTTAATGGCGCATCAAAATAGATAAGCACATTACGCAGAAAAACCACATCCATCTCTCTTTGCTTACCGGCCGGATTGCTCAGGTTCATATATTCAAACGTCACCATGCGCCGAATCTCATCATTGGCATACCAATTTAAGCCTTTGCGGCTAAAATAACGCACCAGCAGCGGCGCAGGCAAACCACGCCCCACTTCCATCTGATTAAACCGTCCCTCTCTTGCCCGCTCCAGAATAGTGTGTGAAATATCAGTCGCAATAATTTTTATATCCCAGCCAGCCAACTGAGGAAAATGCTCGCGTATTAACATGGCAATACTGTAGGGCTCCTGACCACTGGAGCAGGCAGCACACCATATCCGCAGTCGACGCCTGCCAGCATGCCTGATTATCAGCTCTGGCAGCACCGTAAGCCGAAGCATATCAAACGGATGAATATCGCGAAAAAAGGAGGTTTCAGCAATTAACATAGCCTCTCCCACCTCACGCATAAGCAAGCTGGAAGAAGATAATGTCCTTAACTGTGCAACAAGCTCTGAAAGTGAGCCGAGACGCTGCATGCGAGCAATCCCGGCCAATCTAGCTTCGGCCAAATACGCTTTATCTAAGCCTAAATCTATGCCCGAGTGATTTTTTACCAGCTGCCGAATAAATTCAAAGTCTTCCGTCGTTAACTTCATGGTAGGCGCCTGAGAATTTCTGCTCCTAGCTGACTCAGCGGTAATATTTGTTCAGCAAGTCCAGCCTTGGCCACCACGCCAGGCATGCCCCATACCACGCTACTCGCTTCATCCTGAACAATCGATTGCCCCCCAACAGCACGAATATCTGTACATCCTTGCAGCCCATCATTGCCCATGCCTGTTAATATAACAGCCAATAGATTAGCACCATAAATTTCACTGAGCGACCGAAACAGAGGATCAACAGCAGGACGACAAAAACGTATTTTCTCTTTTTGATTGAGTGCCAGCACCACCCCACCACTGCCGCGTTGCACCTCCATATGATAATCACCCGGGGCAATCCATATATCTCCAGCTTTTAACAGCTCTCCCGAAACACCCTCTCTGACACGATGCATCGTTTGCGATGACAACCTTTCGGCAAAAATCTGCGTAAAGACAGGTGGCATATGCTGAACAATAACAACCGGCACAGGGAGCGGCCTTGTGATCGATTGCAACAATGAAACAATTGCATTTGGCCCACCTGTCGATGCACCAATCGCCAGTAAATCCACCCGTTGACCACGCCTATTTTTTGCCAGTGTCGGCATCATAGCGCTTAACTGCGACCCACGTCTTTTAACACGAGCACACGCTCTTATTTTTGGCAGCAAGCCAGCCCGCACTTGGCTAGTCGCATCCTCCCCCCCTCCTAAATGTGTCGGTTTAGTGGCATAGTCATCTGCCCCAAGCGCCAAGGCCTCAAGCGTTACTACAGCACCATGGCTGGTAAGGGAGCTATACATAATCACCGGCAAATAACTAGCCTGTTTGCGAATCATTTTTAATGTTTCTATACCGCCCATAATCGGCATTTCCACATCCAGCACGACAACATCTGGTCTACTTTGCTCAATCATATCTAATGCCATGCGCCCATGGATGGCAGTAGAGTGAATCTCTATATCATGCTCAGTGGCCAATATCGATTGCAGCTGCCGACGTACAACAGCGGAATCATCCACCAATATCACACGTATTTTTTTCCCCATTTACGTCCGCCCGCCAAGCCCCAGCATCGCTAATTTCTCGATAACGACCTCCTTGGCAAAGGGTTTCATCATATAGTCATCCGCTCCTGATGAAAGCGCCTTCTGCATCTGATCCATTTCAGCTTCAGTCGTCACCATCACAAGCTTCATATCATCATAAACAGGCTCTTTACGGATCGCACATAACAGATCATAACCATTCATATTCGGCATATTCCAATCCAACAAAGCAAGATCACAACAACCATGCTGCTGCAACTGTTCCAGCGCCTCTAGGCCATCAGCCGCCTCAAAAATCTCATGCCCCTCTTTCATCAGGATACCTTTAAGTACCATCCGCATCATGCGTGAATCATCCACTATCAATGTTTTCATATGCACCCTTCCTAGTTATTAAACCCTTCAATGAGCATTTTTAGTTCAACAGACATTTTCGCCAACTCTCCAGCAGAATCGCTTGTATCATGAGCACCAATATTTGTTTGTTGTAGTTGCCCTGCCACATTGGTGATGTTTCTGGCAATATCAGCACTGGCATGAGCTGACTGCATCACATTATGTCCCATCTCAGCAGAGGTGATGGTTTGCTCCTCAACGGCCGCCGCAATACCACTTTGCATATCCTGAATATTTTTTATAATGCTATCAATTCTTGAAATAGCCTCAATGGACGTTTTAGTATTACCCTGAATAGAAGTGACAATATCATCTATCGTTTCAGCAAAATTATTGGACTCTTTGGCCAGTTCTTTTACCTCATCGGCCACCACAGCAAAACCTTTGCCTGCCTCACCAGCTCTAGCCGCTTCAATCGTAGCATTGAGTGCTAATAGACGTGTTTGCTGGGCAATCACCGTAATACCTTTGATGATTTTGCCAATCTGATGCGCACTATCACCAAGCATCTTCATAGAAGATACCGCCTCTGAAGCGAATTTAACAGCATCATTGGCAACCGAAGCAGCATTCACAGCGTTACTAGCAATCTCTTTAATTGCCACGGAGGTCTCTTCCACCGCTGCCGCTACCGTTTGCGAATTACTACTCACCTGCTCAGCAGCCGCAGATACGGCATTGGCTTCATCCACACTGGTTTCCACATTCCTACTCATGTGCTGACTAACACTCGATAGTTCTTCTGAAGCTGTTGCAAGTGTCTCTGAGTGCCCCCCCACCTGTTGTAGAAAACTTTTAAACTGCGCAACAATCTCGGCAAAAGCCTGTCCTAGTTCACCGGGAACCTGCACATCTAAAATGGGGGCATTCAATTTTTTATCCGCAATGGCTTTTGCCTGCGCCAACACCACGCTGACATTATACTTGAGAGCAGTTAGATATTCCGTCATATCCTTACCCGCATCGACTTCCACTTCAGCAAAGCTTAAGCCAAGTGATTCGAGGGAATTCATCAAAAAGGAGTCGCCTATCGCCTGCGTATCGTAATTAAACAGCTTGATCAAAGCATGCTCCACAGCATCAACTCTCTCTCTATCATCCGGAAAACTCTGGCGTAAATATTTCCGGCTTAACAATTGATACTCTATATAACCACCCACATACCACTTAAAGGGCAGGTTAATCTGATCATGTACCCAGCCAATTTGCAATCGGTATGCAAAGTATTCAACACCCCAATTACTCTCGGCACCTGTAAAAACAGACAGATAGTAGGCCGCCTGGCTCCTTTCCAGCCCCAACCTCAGCGCTTCTAAAGTAAGCCCTTGTTGCTTGGCATAAGATTCAAAAAAAGAGCGCGTCTCTTGAAAAGAAAATTGCCAATCATAAAAATCTTTAGCAATCAAACTAGCATGCTCTTTAGCCCACGTCACATGCTCAAGCAAAACTTGCTTACATGGTTCACCCAAGCGTAAAAAAGCGCGCCGAGCTGCCAGATTTTCTTCTGTAATATTGTATAGTTCCACAAGGTCTTTTCTTAATTCCATCACGTTTCCCCTTTAGGGCCGCGGAAAGAATAAATCATCCAATTCTGCTGGTCTATAAGTCCGCATTCTGCGTTGCCAAATCAGTTACATAGCCCTGCTATGCGCTTGATTTGGCGCCTTGAATCCAACAACTATCCTGCGCATAACCTGG
>JAUZRH010000069.1 GCA_030950555.1 Mariprofundus sp.
TCCAATTCTGCTGGTCTATAAGTCCGCATTCTGCGTTGCCAAATCAGTTACATAGCCCTGCTATGCGCTTGATTTGGCGCCTTGAATCCAACAACTATCCTGCGCATAACCTGGATACTTTATTTTTTCCGCGGCCCTTAGAGATCCCAACATGCTTGAATGCTGCATAGTGTGTCGGTGGTTGGTTATAGTGATTTAAGTATGGATTGTCCGTCACTCCCGACCTTCAGGGATATATAAAAATTGGAACATCGAGGTTTTGTAGTTTTTATGTTGATTCTAAGTAAAGCATGAACAGGTAGGCTGCGAAGGCTGCGGTCAGGAGAGAGCCCTCGAAGCGTTTGATCCTGTAACAATGTTTCTTGAACGAGAAAGAGATGAGTAGCATGGCAATTGTGAAGCCAATCATGATTGGATAATCGCGAATTAAGGCTTCGGGTGCAAATGTGCCAGGATGAATCAAGGCAGGCATTGCTAGTACGGCAAGCAGATTGAACATGTTTGAGCCAATCACATTGCCAATGGCTAGGTCTGCTTCGCCCTTTAAGGCGCCTACTACTGATGCCACAAGCTCTGGTAAGCTGGTGCCAATCGCGACGATAGTGAGACCGATAACCAGATCGCTGATACCTAGATAATGGGCTACCTCAACTGAGCCCCAAACGACCATGCGGGAGCTAATGATTAGTACGATTAAGCCAACAATGAACCATAGTACAGACATTCCCATGGGCGTGGCTTCAGGAATGGCTTCGGTCAGTGATTCAACCAGTGGATCGTGTCGATCGCGCAAGCCAATCATGGTTAGCCATGTTAGTAGGGTAGCTAAACCGATAAGCAGTATAATGCCATCAGAAAAGCTTAGTTCGCCATCGGACATCAAAGCAAAAGCAAGAAAAGTAACCATGATAAGTACGGGCGTTTCACGCTTAAGTGTTCTTACTTTAATAGTTAATGGCACAATCATGGCCGTGATACCGAGGACTAATCCAATATTAGCGATATTGGAGCCAATAACATTGCCGATGCCTAAGTCACGATTGCCATCAATCGCCGCCATAGCTGCTACAATCATTTCCGGCAGCGATGTGCCAAGGCTGACGATGGTTAAACCAATGACCATCGTTGGTACGTGTAAATTTTTAGCGATGGAAGCGGCTCCTTCAACAAAGCGATCCGCTCCCCAGATCAATAGGGCTACGCCAATAACAATGGCCGTTGTGGCGAGTAACATCAGGCAGTGAGCCTCTCTAGCGCTTCGCGATATTTTGCCGCAGTTTTATCGATGATTTCTGCAGGAATAACGGGGCCGGGTGATTGTTTGTCCCAGTCGAGGGTTTCCAGCCAGTCACGTACGAACTGTTTATCAAAGCTGGGTGGGCTAATGCCCGGTTGGTATTCGGAAACCGGCCAGAAGCGTGAAGAGTCTGGTGTCAGAACTTCATCAATCAGGGCTAGTTGCCCATCGCTGTCTAGGCCGAATTCAAACTTGGTGTCGGCAATGATGATGCCTTTTTTCAATGCGTATGCGGCAGCTTCTTTGTACAGCTGTAGGCTGATCTCGCGAACCTGTGTGGCTAGCTCCGTGCCAATAATATTACACATCTGATGGAAATCGATGTTTTCATCATGGGCGCCAATATCAGCTTTGGTGGAGGGTGTGAAGATGGGCTCAGGTAATTGGTCAGCCAATCTCAGGTCAACGGGCAGATCAATGCCGCACACCGAGGCGTGCTGTTGATACGCTTTCCAGCCGGAGCCGATCAAGTAACCACGCACAATAGCTTCAATAGGTAGTGGCTGTAGACGCTTGACAACAATGGCATGGTCGACAACGCGTTGGCGCTCATGGCAGTCTGGGATGGCCTCTTCTAGTGACATAGTGGACACATGATTGGCTACGATATGTGCTAGTTTAGCAAACCAGAAGTCAGATACACTATTGAGTACCTGGCCTTTACCGGGGATGGGACTTGGTAGCACAACATCAAAAGCCGAGAGTCGGTCAGTGGTGACGATAAGCAGGTGATTAGCATCGATTTCATACATGTCACGTACTTTTCCGCGATGTAGTAATTTTAAACTGTTAATGTTTGCATGCATCATTGTGCTTGTCATATAACCCCTAACTGTCCTATAAGTCTATAGATTTCCTCAATGCTATAAAAGAATTGCCGCAATCTTGCTCCTTTCGTTGCAATGCTGCATTGTGCTCGGCGGACTCTCTCCGCAGCAACTGGCGGGAGGCGTCTCCAAGGCTCTGTTTATATCACAGGTCATCAATAATAATGGGCAAATATGCCTGATAAGGTCATGTTTCACAAGCAGGGTGCTACTTGTAAAGTATGATGGTCTGTAACAGTATGGGCTTGCTAAAAGCGTTGGAGGAAGGGAAAATGCATTTTGATCCGATTATGTTGAATATTACCATTGTGCTATCGGTTGCGCTGATAATGGCCTATTTGGCGGTGCGCTTGGGGCTGCCAATTGTGATTGCCTATATATTAAGTGGAATTCTTCTTGGCCCATCTATGTTCGGTGTTATTTCTGATCAGCATATGGTTACTCGGATTGGTGAGCTTGGGGTGGTGATGCTGCTCTTTTTTGTTGGAATGGAAGTATCGGTTCCTAGTTTGATGGAGCGCTGGCGTATTGCCGTGATAGGGACGGCCGTGCAGATTTTGGTGAGTGTGTCGGTGTGTGTTCTTTTGGTGTGGCTGTTTGGCATGCCTTTGAAGCTGGGTGTTTTGTTTGGTTTTGTGATATCCCTCTCTAGCACGGCGGTTGTCTTGAAGATTTTGCAAGATACTGGTGAGATGGATGAGCCTTTTGGTCAAAATGCTGTTGGTGTACTCCTTATGCAGGATGTGGCGATCGTACCAATGATGATTGGCCTTGCTTTGATGGGGGAGGGCGAGGTGCATGCCATTGATGTGATAAAACAAGTGGTTGGTGCTGTTCTGGTGTTAAGTTTGGTTATCTATCTGATGCGAACTCGGGTGTTGCATATTCCAACGTTTCTGCGAGGTAGTGTGGAAAAAAGAGTGCTGCTTGGTTTGCTGCTCTGTTTGGGGGCCGCAACGTTGACGTCATGGTTTGGGCTTTCTGCGGGCTTAGGGGCCTTTCTTGCTGGTATGGTGCTGGCCTCGAGTGATCAGTCGAAATGGGTTCATGAGCATCTGGAGTCGGTCTATGTGATATTTGTGATGGTCTTCTTTCTTTCAGTAGGCATGCTGGTGGATGTGGATTATTTACGATCACACCTACTCTTGGTTGTTGCTGCAACGGCGTCGGTATTCCTGTTTAACTCAGGGGTGAATATTTTTGTCATGCGAGCACTAGGTGAAAGTTGGAAGATGGCTTTTATTACAGGTGGCTTGCTTAGCCAGATAGGAGAATTTTCATTTTTATTGGCCACTGTTGGTGTGGCTTCAGGTATCCTGCCGACTGATTTGCATCAGTTAACGGTGATTGTCATTGCTATGACGCTACTGTTTAGTCCTTTTTGGATGATTTTAGTCAGGCGGTTGGCTGCGCAGCAGGGCTTGTTACCGCATCATTAAGTCGCTAATATGGCTTCATTTAGCGGCTAAATATGAAGTGCTGTAATAGATCTGCTTTTTAGTGCTTGCTTAATGAACGGAATGACGCTAGAAATCGCGCCCCTTTAAAACGACGGAGAACATAGACGTGAAAGCTGATATCCATCCAGAATACATCGCATCCAAGGTAACTTGTTCATGCGGCAACACATTTGAGACACGTTCGACCACCGGTGATATCCGCGTGGAAGTATGCTCCTCCTGCCACCCATTCTACACGGGTAAGCAGAAGGTTATGGATACTGAAGGTCGCGTTGAGCGTTTCTACAAGAAATACGGTAAGCCTGCAAAGGCAGCCTAAAGGCTCGGAGATAATATGTACGCTGTAATAAAAACTGGTGGCAAGCAATATCGTGTGCAAAAAGGCGATATGTTGCGTGTCGAAAAACTGAGTATCGAAGCAGGCAATACAGTCACCTTTGACGACGTACTGCTATTAGGTGCTGGCGATGCAATTAAAGTTGGCAAAGATGTTGCCGACGCGCAGGTAACTGCGACTGTGACGGAAGAAGGACGTGGCCAGAAAGTGGTTGTGTTCAAGAAACGTCGCCGTAAAAACTATCGCCTGACCCAAGGCCATCGCCAGAGTTATACCTCTGTGCGCATTGAAAGCATCAAGGAGTAAACCATGGCACATAAAAAAGCAGGTGGTTCCAGTCGGAACGGACGCGATTCCAATTCTAAACGCCTTGGCGTAAAAAAATACGGTGGCGAAGCTGTCATTGCAGGAAATATTCTTGTACGCCAGCGTGGCACCAAAATTCGCCCGGGCAATAATGTGGGTTGCGGTCGTGATTATACCCTTTTTGCCTTGACTGATGGTCAGGTAGAGTATTATAAAAGTGCTGGTCGTACGACGGTTCGTATTGCAGCATAAGTTTGTCGAAGTCTGACTAGGCTTCCAATCATAGAGGGGTGCGCTTGTCGCACCCCTTTTTTGCGTTTAAACAAGCATAGATAAGCTATTCACTACAGGGAATGCAGCGTTGGCTTGAAAATGATTGTTAAATTATTCCGTCCCTGACGGGCGGTTGTTTCTTAACTCAGCCCCTTTGCACACAAGGCTCTTACGTTTTTCTCTGTGTGCTCTGCGGTGAGATCTGTTCTTGAATTAAAAGGTTACATGGTGTCATTAGCATGCGTTTTATTGATGAAGTACAAATAGAAGTACGCGCCGGTAACGGTGGTAAAGGCTGCTCGTCATTTCGACGGGAAAAGTATGTAGCCAAAGGCGGACCGGACGGCGGTGATGGTGGTCGTGGTGGCCATGTGATCTTTATCTCATGTGTGAGCAAAAACACACTACAGGAGCTCTACCTGCGCAAACGCCTGATCGCTAAAAATGGTCAGTCGGGCATGGGTAATGACTGTCATGGCAAGAATGGTGAAGATATCACCATTGAGGTGCCGATAGGGACGATGATTCGCGATGAAACAGGTCACTTATTGTGTGATCTGTCGCTTGCCGGCATGCGCTTTACGCTGGCCAAGGGTGGTGACGGTGGCATGGGCAATGCGCGCTTCTCCACCAGTACCAATCGTGCTCCGCGTTATTCTCAGCCGGGTATTGAGGGTGAGCAAGGGCATCGCTTTCTCGAGTTAAAACTGATGGCGGATGTTGGACTGGTTGGACTGCCCAACGCAGGTAAATCTACGCTTTTAGCCCGTATCTCCAATGCACGCCCGAAAATTGCAGATTATCCATTTACTACGATTAAACCTAAGCTGGGTCAGGTTTTTATGGATGATGGTGATGGTTTTGTGGTGGCAGATATCCCCGGATTGATTGAAGGTGCTCATGAAGGGCGTGGTTTGGGTGATCGTTTCTTGCGCCATATTGAGCGCACAGCGGTGCTGTTGCATATGGTGGATAGTGCTTGTGAAGATGGCAAGTCTGTTGCTGATCAGATTGCAGAAATTGAAACCGAGTTGAAAGGTTATGGTAAAACACTGTGGAATAAGCCACGTTTATTAGTCTTAAATAAAGTTGATGCCCTGCTGGACGAAGAGTTGGAAGCGGCGTTGAAAGACGCCAATAAGACCGGGCTGGATGTAGCGGTGGTGTCGGCGGTGAGTGGTCAGGGCATTACCCCACTGTTGCGTCATATCTATGAGCGGGTACTTGCCGATCGCGACCAACGCCAACTTGAGGCGCGGCAAGCGTTGTGATTAAGAGCAGGGGTGCGCTGAGTGATGCGAAGCGTGTCGTGGTGAAAATTGGTAGCTCGCTACTAACCGATGGTGAAGAGGGTGTCCGTCAGGATGTGATTGACCGTTTGGTTGATGAGCTGGTGGTGATTATGCAGGGTGGACGGGATATTGTCGTTGTTACCTCGGGTTCCGTATCGCTTGGGCGTGTGCAGCTGGGCTGGTTAAAACGCGAACTGACCGTACACGAAAAACAGGCGGCAGCAGCGGTTGGACAGCCGATTCTGATGCGTGCGTATAGTGAGTCGTTTGCTCGTCATCAGCGCAGTGTCGCTCAACTGTTGTTGACCAAAGATGATTTAAGTCACCGTCGCCGTTATTTAAACGCCAGCAATACCAGCGAGACGCTTTTTTCTGTAGGGGTGGTTCCCATCGTGAATGAAAATGATACGGTTGTCGTGAAAGAGATAAAATTTGGTGATAATGATAATCTGGGTGCCTTGGTTAGTTTGGTTGTGGAAGGGGATCTATTGGTCATGATGACCGATGTGGACGGCCTGTATGATGCTAATCCATTCCATCATAGTGATGCACAGCGAATTTCTGAAGTGACGCATGTGGATGAAGAGCATGAGGCGATGGCTGGCGATGTAGACTCTTGCTTTGGAACGGGTGGCATGGGCAGTAAATTGGCAGCCGCGCGTGTAGCAACGAAAGCGGGCGTGGCTGCAGCCATTATCTCGGGTAAAAAAGAGGGGTCGCTTACGCGTTTATTAAATGGTGATGATGAAGGCACTTTGTTTTTGTGTGGGGTGGATAGGCAGTCTAGGCGCAAGCATTGGATTGCAGAACTCTTGCCCTCTGTGGGGACGATTCATGTTGATCAGGGTGCCAGCAAGGCTATTGTCGCACAGGGGTGTAGTTTGTTGCCTGCAGGTGTTGTGGCGGTAGAGGGGCAGTTCGATAAGGGCGGTTGTGTGGAAATATGCGGGCCGGCGGGCATGATAGGGCGGGGTTTAAGTAACTTCACAGCTAGAGAGATCCGTGGCATTATGGGTAAAAGTAGCCATGATATCCCTTTAATACTCGGTTATGATGATTTTGACTCGTTAATTCATAGAGATAATCTGGTGCTCAGAGATGATAAACAACAGGATGGTTAATGGCGCTATATAGTGACCCAAGCTTGAGCTGTCTTTTCTCGTCATTCCCGTGAAGACGGGAATCCATACTTGAATCACTATATAGAGTCACTTGCAAAACTCTGGGTGGATGAGTGACAATCCCACTTCGAGCGCAACTTAGGATGGAATGAAGGGTATGGTGGTTCCATACGCTGAACGCAGCCTAGAAATGCGCCGGAGTGGGGCAGTTAATCGACGCTCATGGGTTTTGCAAGTGGCTCTATAGGTAAGCAATAAAGGCTATGGTATAGATGCTAGGTGTGTTTGCTTGGCTGTAGCTTGAAGAGAGGGGAGGGGTAAAATATGGTAGAAATAGATGCATCAGCAATGATGGAAAGCATTGGCAAGCAGGCAAAAACAGCCGCGGGCTGCATGCGCATGGCTGATACCAAAGCAAAAAACAGTGCCTTGCACTTGGCTGCAACCATCATTCGTCGTCAAATGAATGAAATTCTAAAGGCCAATAGCATGGATATGAAGCTGGCAGAAGCGCGAGGTGTTGAAGCGGCATTGTTGGATCGCCTGCTTCTCAATGGAGACCGTATTGAGGCGATGGCTGAAGGTTTGGAACAAATTGCAGCACTGCCGGATCCCGTCGGCGCTATTGATAATCTTAGTTACCGTCCCTCAGGCATCCAAGTTGGACATATGCGGGTGCCACTGGGTGTGATTGGTATGATTTATGAATCGCGTCCGAATGTCACGGCCGATGCCGCGGGTTTATGTTTGAAGTCAGGTAATGCGGTGATTTTGCGTGGCGGCTCTGAGTCGATTCACTCCAACCGTGCGATTGCCGCTTGTTTGCGCCGGGCATTGGTGGATGCGGGGTTGTCGCAAAACAGTGTGCAGTTGATTGATTCTACCGATAGGGCCTTGGTTGGTGCGCTATTGACGAGTGACTCGTATGTGGATGTGATTATTCCTCGTGGTGGAAAATCATTGATTGAACGCGTAACAGCTGAGTCGCGTGTGCCCGTTATTAAGCACCTCGATGGTATTTGCCATGTTTATATTGATGCTTCCGCTGATCCAGCGATGGCCTTGGCGATTGCTGTGAATGCCAAAACGCATCGATATGGCGTATGTAATGCGATGGAGACGCTGTTGGTACATCAGGACGCGGCGGCAGAATGTTTACCGTCCATTGCCCAAGCGATGATTGATAAAGGTGTTGAACTGCGTGGCTGTGAGCGGACGCAGGCGATCTGTGTTGAGCTGCCGGTGAAAACTGCGACAGAGGCAGATTGGGCCAGCGAATATTTAGCAGCGATTGTATCGGTGCTTATTGTGGATGATTTGACTGCTGCCATTGCCCATATTGAGCGCTATGCCTCGGGCCATACCGAGAGTATAGTCACAGCTGATTATGATTCCGGCCAACGTTTTTTGCGCGAGGTGGACTCCTCTTCGGTGATGTGGAATGCCAGTACGCGCTTTGCAGATGGTTTTGAATATGGTTTGGGTGCAGAGATTGGTATTTCAACCGATCGATTGCATGTACGTGGCCCTGTTGGACTAGAAGGGTTGACGACACAAAAATGGATTGTGCTTGGTCATGGTGAAATACGCTCATAATCGCGGTTATTGATGAATATCGGTCTGTTTGGCGGCACCTTTGATCCGCCGCATGTCGGCCATGTGGCGTTAGGCAAAGCAGGGCTGCAGGCTGCAGGCCTTGATGAGGTATGGGTTATTCCAGCAAATCCAGTACATCGCCAACTCTCTGCTTGTGCCGATGGGGAGACCCGTCTTGCTTGGATGCAGTTACTATTTGCCGATCTAGCAGGGCTGCGCGTGATTGATTGGGAAGTGCGTTTGGGCTGTGCGTGTCCGATGATCGAGACATTGCGTCGATTTGCAACGGAATATCCGCATCATCAAGCGTGGTTGATACTGGGCGCTGATGCGTGGCGTGATTTGCCGCTGTGGCGTGAATACCCAGCGCATCGTGCGCTCTGTAATGTGCTTGTTTTTGCCCGAGTCGGTATGGCTGAACCTCAGATTCATGATGGTTGGCAAAGCGTTGACAGTGTGGAAGCCGCGAATAGCTCCGGTTGCTACCTCTATTTGGAGAGAGCATTACCGGATATTTCGGCGACAATTGTGCGAGGCAATGCTGCAGCCGGACTCTCTTTGCAGGGGCAGGTGCCTGAAGCTATTCGTCAGCAAGTAGAATCACGCTATCAGAAAGTAAAACAGAGGCCGTAGAGTAAGCTTCTGTGGCGAAAGCTAAGGGTTAAATATTAGGACGGCGGCAAGTAGATTTTGCTGATAAGTAGAAAGGAGAACGTGTGAGTAAAGTAATGGAACAGGAAGCATTGGAAGCGCTGACTAACGCAGTAGTTGAGGCGCTGGAAGATAAAAAGGCAACAGATGTACTGGTGATTGATGTGCGCGGGCGTTGTGATTTTACCGACCGCTTTGTTGTCGCAAGTGGACGTAGTGACCGCCAGCTTAAGGCCTTGGCAACTTCAGTGAGTGAGGCAGGACACCGTTTTAATCTGCCGGCTAAGACAGAAGGCATGGAAGCTGCGGAGTGGGTACTGGTTGATCTGGGTGATGTCGTGGTGCATCTCTTTTTACCAGAGGTTAGAGAGAGCTTCCAGCTAGAGCGTTTATGGGCGGCACCTATTGGCGTAAATAGCGCTTCGTGAAACTGCGACTGCTGGTGGTTGGTCGGGGTGCACGTGAATTGGCTGAGTTTGAATCGCGATTCGATCAGCGTTTGCGCGCCTTTGCAGCCTTTAAAGTGATTGAACTAGCTGAAGGAAAGGCGAAACAAGTAGCCCAACGTAAGCTAGATGAGGCTAAGCAGATTCTGTTGCACGCCCACAAAGGTTTTATTCTCTTTGATGAGCGCGGTTCGCTACTGGCAAGTACGCAGTGGGCTGCTCACATGCAGCGCTTAGCTGGTAATGCGCAGATCGATTTTGTGATAGGTGGTGCTGATGGTGTGGCGGATACGGTTCGCCAGCAGGCATCTGCCTGTTGGAGCCTCTCCAAGCTTACCCTGCCCCATCAGCTGGTAAGGGCCATTGCCCTAGAGCAGCTCTATCGGGCCTTTACCATTATTCAAGGTCACCCTTACCATCGCGTATGAACCTCTCCTATAAGTGCTCATCACTGCTGTTTTTTATTCTGTTTAGTTGGCTGTTTGTTGCGACAACAATGCTACCAGAACAGGTTTTTGGGGCTGATTCGGCGCGCCAAATAAAGCAGATAAAACAGGAGCGAGCACGGCTGGCTAAGCTGCAACAGACATTACAGCGAGACTTGGGAGCGGTTGGTCGGCAGTTAAGAGCGTTAGATGGCGAACTTATTGCTGCCAGAGCATCTCGTCGTGAAATAAGCGATCAGGTAAAACTTGCGAAAGGTAAATTAAAGACGCTGCATCGTGACCGCAAAGAGGTGCGAAAACGAATTAAAGATTTGAAAAAATTAGTCATGGATGAGTCGGTTGCTGCCTGGCAGCGCAGTAGTCGTTCATCACCCTGGATGGGGCTGCTGACAGGGGTACCCGTCAGTGATATTCCGCATCGAAGGTATTTGCTGAATGTCGTGATGCATGCGCAACAGCAGGCAAGCCTTGCGTATATGCGGAGTGTTGAAAAGCTTGCTAAAATAGAATCAGAGCTGATTGAACAGCGGGATCGTTTGGCTCCGCTTCTTATTGAAAAGAGAAAAAGCGAGAAACGGCTGCAAAAAAGGCTCAGAGCAAAACGTCATTTGGCTAATAAGGTGAAAAAGAAAATCAGCAAAAGTAAGCGCAAAGATTCACGCCTAGCTCACGAAGAGAGGGTGCTGCGAGGACTGCTGAAAGATTTTTCTAAGCATAAACAGCTGGCGGTCAGGGATATTGCAGCTCCCATGCAGAAGGTGCGCCAGCGCAAGGGAAAGCTGAAGTGGCCACTGAAAGGGACGATTGTTGCGAGTTACCACTCATTTCCAACAAAAGGCATGCCGAGACTGCAAGGGGTGCAGTTGCGTCCAAGGCATCAGGCCAATAGTGTCAAGGCAATGGCTGCCGGGCAGGTTCGTTATGCGGATTGGTTTGGTGGTTATGGATTGATGACGATTGTTGATTACGGTGAGGGCATCCTGGGTGTCTACGCACACAATGATGTGATCCATAAACAGTTGGGTGATTGGGTAGAAGAGGGTGAAATACTAGCCGAAGCGGGTAGCACGGGGTGGGTGAGTAAGCCCCTACTTTATTTTGAAATCAGAGATAGAGGCAAGGCTGTGAATCCGAAACGCTGGTGCAGACGCTAACAGGCTGGCATGCTGCGATGCTGATAAACGATCGCTGTCTTGGTTTGAATGATAATAAATGATGAAGAGCTTTAAATTGGAGAGAGAATATGTCTGTGATGATTCGTCGAGTGCTTTTAACTGCGGGTGCTGCCGCCGTGCTTGTAGCTGCAGCGATTAGTTGGCAACCGGGTTCGGAGTATCAGCAAGCAAACGCTGCAACGGTGCATCAGCAAGCGAGTGGTACAACGGATTATCAGCAGTTGCAAAAATTTTCGCGTGTGATGGATATGGTACGTCAAGCATATGTCGAGAAGGTGGGCGATGAAAAGCTGATTGATGGCGCCTTGTCGGGCATGCTGAGCAGTCTTGATCCGCATTCAACCTATCTGAATAAAGATATGTTCAAACAGATGAATGTGGATACAACCGGTGAATTTGGTGGTTTAGGCATAGAGATTTCATCGGCCCAAGGCGGCATTTTGATTGTTTCCCCTATTGAGGATACCCCTGCGGATCGAGCCGGCATTAAAGCTGGAGATTTGATTGTCAAAATAGATGATGAATTGGCGCGTGATATGTCACTGGCAGATGCGGTGAAAAAAATGCGCGGAAAACCGGGCAGTGGCATTACCCTGACTGTCTTTCGTAAGGGCGAAGATGCACCGCTAGAAATTAAAATTGTGCGGGCTATTATTAAGGTGAAGTCTGTTAAAGGTGATTTGATTGCCCCAGATTATGCCTACCTGCGCATTACACAATTTCAAGAGCGTACGGGCAGTCTGTTAGATAAGCAGATTCAAACACTGAAAAAACGTTCAGGCGGAACACTTTCTGGTGCCGTGCTTGATCTGCGTAATAATCCGGGTGGCTTGCTTAATCAGGCTGTCGCGGTATCGGATATATTTTTAGACAAGGGCAATATTGTCAGTACTAAATCACGTGCCGGTAAAAGTATGAATTTTGATGCACATATGGGCGATGAGTTGCAGGGCTTGCCTCTGATTGTGCTGATTAATCATGGTTCTGCCTCGGCATCGGAAATTGTTGCAGGAGCCTTACAAGATCATCACCGTGCTGTTTTGCTGGGTACGCGCAGTTTTGGTAAAGGCTCTGTGCAGTCAGTAGTGCCGCTTTCTGATGGTACGGCAATCAAGGTGACAACCGCGCTCTATTATACACCAAGTGGTCGTTCTATTCAGGCAACAGGTATTGAACCGGATATTAAGGTTGAACAACCACGTATTAAGCCTGTTAAACAAGATGATAAAGTGCCATTTCCTTCGCTCTTTGAAAGTAGTTTGAAGGGCCACTTGGCAAATGGTAATCATGATAAGAAGGATCATAAAAAGGGCGCTGACGTTGTTGCTAGCCCTGAAAATGATGCGAGTGATAAAATGAAAAAGAGATTGCCTCTGGATACCCAGTTACAGCGGGCTCTGGATCTTCTTAGAGGTTTGCATGCCCTTAAAGATTAACCTTTCGCACTGCTAATGGCTGCTAAAAAAGGGCTGCCACTTTGGCTGGCCATTACCCTGTTTCTATTGCTAGCAGCGTTAATGGCCTTTGCTATGATCTTGGAGATGAGCGATGCTCGTAAGAGCATGCCTGTTGAGAAAGCTGTACCTAAGATGCATATAGAGCTGGACTTTGGCCTTAAGATGTCGATTGCAAAGCCAAAGCTTGTGCATCAAAAGGTGCAGCCTGAAGCGGCGGTTGTTGCTGTGGAGAAGGCGAGCCAAGCGCTAGTGAAAGCTAAAAAACGCGTGCCCGTAGTAGCGCCGGTGCTACCCGCGGTGGGTGTGGCACTGATTCTCGATGATGTTGGTTTTGACCTTGCAGCTCTGAAACGAGTGCTAAAACTGCATATTCCGGTGGCCATTGCGATTATTCCAGATGCGCCGTATGCTCATCGGGCCGCCGTGATTGCCAAAAATGCAGGCCAGGTCGTGATGCTACATCTACCTATGCAGCCGCAGAGTGAAAAATATCGACGTAGTATGAGCAGTGCTTTTTTAACGGATGAGATGAGCGAGTCGCAACTGCGTGCCACTTTTCTGAAAGATCTGGCCATGGTGCCCTATGTCGAGGGTACGAATAACCATATGGGCTCATCGTTAACTCAGATGGAGAAGCCTATGCATTGGGTGATGCAGCTCTGTAAGGAAAAAGGGCTATTTTTTGTGGATTCCAGAACCAGTAGTAAAACGGTTGCGGGCCGCATTGCCAAAGAGATGGGCTTGCAGCACGCTTCCCGTCAGATATTTCTGGATGACAGTGTGGCGCCTGAGGCGCTGCGAGCTTCGTGGCAGAAAGCACGGGCTTGTGCTGCAAAAGGGGGCCACTGTATTGTGATTGGTCACCCTCATCGCGAGACTGTGCAATTTTTGGAGCGGCAGTTATCGGTGGCAGATCGAGCCATGATTGTGCCTTTAAAGCGCTTGTTGAAGCCAGGCGTGAGTGCTGAGTGATGAAAAGTGATACAACGTCCCTCAAGCTTGTTACGGTGCTTCGATGTTTAAATTAGCCCTGCCACTCATGATGCTTGTCTGCATGTTCTCACTGCAGTCTCAGACGTGGGCTGATGAGCGTGATGCGGCGGTCGTGGCGCGTTATCAGGCCGCCGTGGCTAAAACACCGGCGGATTATCAGAGCTGGTTTGCTTTAGGTGTGAGTCAAGCGAATCAACAGCATTTTGATAAGGCGATAGCAGCCTTTACACAGGTCATTAAGCTGCAGCCAAGGCTAGCCGAGCCCCATAACAATCTGGCCGTTATCTATAATGAACAAGGCAATCTGCGTGCGGCAGTGCGTGAATTGGAAGCATCCTTAAAACTGAAGCCAAACTATGGAACCGCGCAGGAAAATATTGGTGATTTATATGTCAAGCTGGCTGCAGATGCCTATAAAAAAGCCTTGGAAAATCATGCGAGTGTCTCACTCAGACAGCGATATAGCTACCTGCTTCATATCCATGATAGTGAGGGCGTGATTGAGCTGGCTAATGACAAACAAGTTGAGGCCGATGGCCTGGAAAATAGCACCATTTTTGTTCGTGAGAAACGTTCCAGTAAGGGCTCAAAACAGGCGAATATGGCCGACTTGGCCCTACTTTCGAGTTTAGAGTCGTGGCGAAAGGCTTGGAGTAGTCGTGATATCAAGGCCTATTTTAATGCGTATGCAGACAGTTTTCATGCAGGGGGAACCTTCCACTCGCTGCGTGATTGGCAAGCCCATAAAAAGTCAGTGATTGGCAAGGCAACATTTATTAACGTGCGCTTGCAAAATATTCACATCATCGAACAGCACCGAGATCAGGCGCGGATCACTTTTTCACAGCATTTTAGATCGAATCGTTATAGCTCTGATGATCAAAAAGAGTTACGCTTTCAGCGTTTCCCTGCTGGATGGAAAATTGTTAGAGAGATAGCCCGATAAAATGTTTTTTCAACTTATATTTGCCCTGATATTCTGCGCTGCTTGGCCTGCTACTGCTGGCGAATGGGATGCTGTGACGACGGCACTACAAAATAACAGTTCGCAGTCAGTCACAGGTTTGTCGAAGCAGGAGAGGCGTCTACTGCAGGCTTCGCTGGCGCTGAAAGGTGCTGAGCCAGGAAAAGCACTACGACTGCTGGCGCAAGCCAAGGGTGGTAGTGATCCCTTGGTTGCCCTGTTGCAAGCTGAAGCGCGTAGGCAGCAGGCTGTGACGGCGGTGCGTGAGGCTGGTGGGAGTGGTAAAGCGCTGCAGTTGCTGGCCTCGGCAGATCTAAAGCAGGGTTTGGGTGAAACGGATGCTCGCTTGCATGCTTTGATGGGTAAGCTGGAGCCTGATAAGGGTGTGCCGCTCGACGCTCTACTGCTCGGCCCAGATGTGGCAAGTCTCTTTCTCTTTGATAAAGCGCGTAGTCGTATGTTTGTGTATCAGCCGGGCGGTGATGGGCGGTTAAAAAAAATCACGGATGAATATGTGGTGACCGGATCGATCAAGGGCGATAAAACACATAGCGGCGACGGGCGTACACCGACGGGTGTATATCATTTCACCAAAAAGCTGCAAGGTAAAGCTTTACAGGCTATTTACGGGCCGATGGCCTTTCCTATCGATTATCCGAATGAGTTGGATCGATTGCATCAAAAGGATGGGTCAGGAATCTGGTTGCACGGCTATCCCATCGATGTCAGTCGTCGTCCACCACAAGATACACGCGGTTGTTTTTCTCTCTCGAATGATCGTTTGTCAGCCATGGATAGTCATATTCGTTTAGGTAAAACATGGGTTGTGGTGGGAAATAACCTTCGTTTTGGTCGTCGTCATGAAAATAGTAAGCTGCTTGCTTCAGTGAAACAGGATCTTGAAGCTTGGCGACGTGATTGGACGAACCTGAAAAGTGATCCTTATCTCGCGCATTATCATCGATCATTTCATTCGGGCAAATATAACCTGGCAGCATGGAAAAAGTATAAAAAACGTGTGAATGGTTCCAAGTCCTTTATTGATGTCCGTCTTAGCGATTTAACGTTGATACGAGATCCTAACCGTTGGCCGGAAGGCGAGGTTGTGGTGGCGGAGTTTATGCAGCACTATCGCTCGACGAATTATGCGGATGTGAGCCGTAAACGCTTATATCTAGCGCGTCAAAATAGTGGAGAAGATTGGAAGATACTGATTGAGGGGAGTTTATAGAGCGATGCCTAAGGTAGCCGATGATAAGATTATGGACCTCTCGAGTCGAAGATTTCAGAAGATAGCGGAAGAAAATAGCGCACTTAAAACGTATGTGGCTGAAGTGATGCAGCGCTTGCGTCAGAATGAGCGTCTCTTTTCCCGTCTCTTTGAGCTGGAGTCGCAGGTACTAAAAGCGACGGATCCGGAAGACCTCTGTTTTACCCTATTGCGTAGTCTACGGTCGGGGTTTGATGTTGATATCGTGCGTTTTTGGTTGGATCGTTCAAGTTTTATGGGTGGCCATAGGCTGGATGGTCTGTCGGAGAGGGATCTTGTCTGGGTGGAAAAAGATGAAATCAGCGCCATGGGTGTTGCACGAAAGCCTGTATGGTTGATTCAGCTTTCATCGGAGAACCCTTTTGTCTGGCTGCAGCCGCAAGATAGCCATCTGGGTTCGTTGGCGCTGCTGACATTGGGCCATCCAGAACACCCCTTTGGCGTGCTTGGTTTAGGCTCTATTGATCGTGATCGTTTTTCACCGGATCAGAGCAGCGATTTTTTACAGCATCTGGCCCAGGTTATCGGTTTAACGATGGAGCATGCTGTTGCACAAGAACGACTGGCACGTCTATCAGTCAGTGATGTTGTTACGGGTAGTCGTAACCGGCGATTTTTACAGCCTCACAGCCATCAACCGATGTCGCAGTGGTTTGGCCCTAATGTGGCGGTGGCCTGTTTATATTTGGATATTGATAGCTTTCGTGCTTATGTGGAACGCGCTGGTGATGAAGAGGCAAATCATGCGCTCAAAGCCGTCTGCGATACCATGCACCAGTTTGTTAGGGGTAGTGATCCTTTAGTGCGTATGGAAGGTGATGAGTTTGCTCTATTTATGCCGGGTATTTGTGCTAAAAAGGCCGAAGGCGTGGCTGATCGCATTGTTAAAGCCGTTGCTTACTCTACGCAGGAGAAAGGCAAGCTAACAATCAGTATGGGCGTGGCTTTTTCTCAAGCGGGCCAAGATTTAACGGTTAAAGCCTTGATCGCTCTTGCAGATCAAGCGATGTATGTGGCTAAAGCACTGGGCGGCAACCGTTTTGAATTTTCGGGCAATCAAGCGGATGAAGGGTGACTTTGAACAAAGTGTTGCGGCCTATCTAAAAGAGCTGGCTGACGTGCGCTTGGCCTCGCATCATACTGTGGCGGCCTATAAACGTGATTTAAGCGCTTTTGGTCTCCATTGTAAGTATCTGCCGCTTTCACAAATCACCCGGGTGCATGCGCAGGATTGGCTGGTTGAGGGGCATGCGGCCAAGCTTGCGGCCAGCACTTTGGCGCGTCGTTTGTCAGCCCTCAAGGGATTGCTTGATTATGCTGTAAAAACCGCTATCTGCCCTCTCAATGTAGCGGCGACCCTGCGTCCTCCCAAACAGCCGGCGCGTTTGCCGCGCACCCTGCCGCCAGAACAGACCATGGCGCTACTGCAACCGACCGAGGCTGTGTATGATCAACGAGATCTGGCTCTGCTGGCGGTGATGTATGGCGGTGGCCTGCGTGTTTCAGAGGCTGTTGGACTTAATCTGTTCGATATTGACCTGCCTAGCTGTGAGTTGCGCGTACTTGGCAAGGGCAATAAACAGCGAGTCGTGCCGCTACCACAACTAGCGGCAGATTTGCTTAGTGATTGGCTTGATGCGCGCCAACTTGGACTGGTTAAAGATGAACAAGCCGTTTTCCTGAATCGCTTTGGAGATCGCCTCTCGGCGCGCAGTGTACAGCGCATGATCAAACAACGGGCACTGCTTAGCGGCACGGATTTATCCGTTACACCGCACCGTTTGCGCCACTCTTTCGCGACCCATCTACTCGCTGGCGGAGTTGACCTGCGTGCCATACAGGAACTACTGGGCCATGCCTCATTGGCTACCACCGAACGTTATACTCACCTAGATATTGTGAAACTGACTGAAGTGTACGATAAAACACACCCACGGGCCGGACGGCGTAGTGAGTAGTTGTTTCGGTGTGTCTAAACGAATGTGTTCTACCTTTATACAGCTTTGACAGTGAGGCGCGTGTTTTTCTGTGATAAGCACTATGTATTGGCTATTGCCGGAGCACTGCTACTCTGGGTGATACTATCTTGGTTGAATAATCTGACCTTTTCCATGCACTGGGTGGTTGCATCGCCATTGCTTTTTTTGTCACTGATAATGCTTCAACCGCTGTTGGAAGAGATGGTTTTCCGCGGCCTATTGCAGGGCTGGCTGATTCAACAGTCTTGGGGCAAAGGGGCTGTAGTCGGCATCACGCGGGCCAATATCACGGTTACCCTGCTCTTTGTTTCGATGCATCTGTTTTATCATCCACCCCTAATGGCACTGGCCGTTGTTATTCCCTCATTACTTTTTGGCTACTTCAGAGACCGTTATGATGGCTGGCTTCTCCCCTCTATTTTTCTACACATCTATTACAATGTCGGCTATTTCATGCTCTACAACCCGATAACTGGAACAAATTAAAGGCTTGAACTCTAGAGCCAATTGCAAAACTCTGGGTGGATGAGCGGCAATCCCACTTTGAGTCCATTTTTGAGGTGGAATGAGGTGCATGGTGGTTCCATGGAGCAAACAACAGCGCGGAAATGGGCCAAAGTGGGGCCGCCGATCGCCGCTC
>JAUZRH010000007.1 GCA_030950555.1 Mariprofundus sp.
ATGGTGGATTTCCGATCAACTCGGGAATGACAGACAATCCATATTTGAATCACTAAATTAATGGATTCCCGCCCCATTCTCAGACACTTCCTAAACTTAGGGCCTCGGAAATAATAAAGTATCCAGGTTATGCGGAGGATAGTAGTTCGGATTCAAGGCGCCAAATCAGGCGCATAAGCAAGCCCTGAATGGGCGCGATAGCCTACTGCCTTTAGTAGTAACTCTGTAGCAACGCCGAATGCGGGCTTATAGACCAGCACGTGGATGATTTATTTTTTCCGCGGCCCTTAGTAACTTTTTTGAAACTCAGTCGCATGGCAGTTCGGACATGGTGGCACACGCGCAGTCTTTTTAAACTGCAATTCATGACCACAACCCGTACAAGTCAATCTACCCGCACTGGTAATCTCACCAGAGCGGCAATACGTTGATTTCTTAGTGCGCTCAGCCACAGAATTCAGTGCATTTCCAGCCGCATTAAGCAGTGTTGAAAGAGAAGCCATCGCTCCAGCACTCATCCTTGACGGATTAAACTTCTCTTTCGCTTCATCACGCATCGATTGCGCCATCTGAGAGAAATCGTGCTCCAAAAAGCTCTTTAGATTTTTACCCTGCTCCTCACTAAATGCACCCGCCACAGTCAGCTGCTCACGCGCTTTTTCCATAGCCGTTGCAGCAAATTCTGCTGTTTTCTCGGCACCCGATTCAAAAAGCTCTTTAAAACGTTCCGCCAGCTGATCATATTGATCGGCCACGTCAGTTGAGCTTGGCTCATGCACAGCCATATGGTCAATCACAGCAGCACCAAATTCAGAAGTAGATAATTTTGTCGCCCCTTCCATCAAACGATAAAAATCGTACGTCACGGTTCTCGCAGCAATCGCACCATGAATCCCTTTAACAATAAGATCCGCAGCCTCAGTCCAGCCCATATAACGCAACATCAACTCACCGGAAAGTGTCATTGAAGCAGGGTTCACCATATTTTTACCCGCATATTTTGGCGCTGTACCGTGGGTTGCTTCAAAAATTGCATGGCCCGTGCTGTAATTAATATTCGCACCCGGAGCAATACCGATCCCGCCTACTTGCGCCGCCAGCGCATCAGAGAGGTAGTCACCATTAAGATTCAACGTCGCAATCACATCAAAATCCGTAGGGCGCGTCAGCACCTGCTGTAAAGCAATATCTGCAATAGCATCTTTAATCACGATGCCACCAGGCAGCCTGCACCATGGACCACCATCAATCTCTTCAGCCCCAAACTCACGTTTGGCAAGCTCATAACCCCAATTACGAAAGCCGCCCTCGGTATATTTCATGATATTACCTTTATGCACGAGGGTGACGCTCTTTAACTGATGGTCAATCGCATATTGAATCGCCGATCTAACAAGCCTGGCACTGCCCTCTTGTGAAACGGGTTTCACACCTATACTTGAAGTTTCAGGGAAACGAATCTTCGTTACACCCATCTGCTGCTGTAGGAAGTCGATAACTTTTTCACACTCAGCAGTCCCCTGCTCCCACTCAATACCGGCATAGATATCTTCGGTATTCTCACGAAAAATCACCATATCCACATCTTGTGGGCGCTTTACAGGACTTGGAACGCCCGCAAAGTGTTTGACCGGTCGCAAACATACATACAGATCCAAACGCTGACGAATCGCCACATTCAGCGACCCCATACCGCCACCTATTGGTGTCGTTAAAGGCCCTTTCAAGCCAACTAGGTATTCATCCATTGCTTTGAGCGACTCTTCGGGCAACCAAGCATCATCACCCTGGCCATAGAGATTCCATGCCTTTTCACCTGCATAAACTTCCATCCAAGATATCTTGCGGCTTTCACCATAAGCTTGAGCAACTGCCGCATCGAGCATCGCACGCGTGGCCTGCCAAATATCAGGACCAATACCATCACCTTCAATAAAGGTAATGATCGGCTGGTCTGGCACATGCAATGTACCGTCATCGCCCATAGTGATTTTTTCACCATGTTCCGGAAGGCAAATCTTTTCAAATACCATCATTCGAACCTCGCTAACTTGCTTATTTATTAAAAGTGGATTGTTTGATACGGGCAGCTTGCTGTGCATTTCGGCGCGCTTCTCTGGCCTTCACACGTGCTTGTTCATAACGCTCAGCCTTCACTGCTTGTGCGGCCTCGCTTAGCGCCTGCTCAGCACTTTTAAGATAGTATGCCGCCTTCGGCATATCACCCGGCAACTGTTGCGCTGTCTTGATGGCAGAGCGCGCATCAGACATCGCCTGAACCGGAGGCTTTGTAGCACAAGCGGAAAGCAGCAAAATAATCAAACAAAAAACAGATCTCATGCCTTGCATGATCTTGACACTACAAACCATTGTCAATCATTCATTAACAGCCAAGCGTAAACCATACGCTCTGCCCACAGATTAGCAAAATAAATTACTCCCGCATTACCCCTCACTATCTGGCTCAATAGACACGATATATCGTGATTATCTCTATCGTTATGCTCGCGCATGCGTCCATATACGAATCAAACAGAGTGCTCCTTTTATCTAAATTCCCCAATAACCCTCGAAAATGACAGTGAGAGCTTATTCATCAGCCCAACCGCCGCCCCGCTTGGCCCTGAAGCCAAAGTAAAATACTGCTGTGATCTCTTTAACCGATTGCGCCTCTGTAAAGAGATCTATATCTAGTGTCGCCACTTGCGCCAGCTCCAAGCCGACCACGGCAATTCCACTATCCAAAACGGCCGTATATTGCGTATGATGATGACCATGCACAATCAGGCGAACGCCCAGCAGCGCTCCGAGTTCAGAGAGTGCTTTTACCCCATGCCGATGACAATCTGGTGCCTCATGAAGCACCAGAATATCCGCCCACTGCCGGGCCAGATGGTCATAATCTTCCGGCCAGATGGTTGATTAATGTTTGCGCTCTTTCTGGTTAAATTTTTTCGATGGGTGGGCAAGCTTCCACTGCGGGCGTGATGCATAGTTTAATTTTCTGTTTATAACGGATTCTGTTGGTGTTAAAAAGTCCTGAATTCGTATAGCAAACCTAACGTTTTGAACTGATTTGACAGCATAAAAAGGTGCATTGTATAAGACACCCCACCTTATCAGTGCATATCAATGAACATTATCCATGAATATTATCAATAATATCAATGGTTTATGTTAGTCGCCTCTATTGCCATTCAGCGCATGCCTCCGAGCTCTGTCAGTCAATGATGTCCACCACAGGGATCACGAAGAGCGCGGAGAGACAGCGCCACTTGCTCATATTGCTTAGCAAAAAAGGTGATACTTCAGGCATCCTTCATTTTCCGGTTTACACATTAAGGCTTTTCTTAAGGCGGAAAAGGCTTCGCCAAATAGTCGATTCCCTCACCCCAACCCTCTCCCGGAGGGAGAGGGAGCAAGAGCCTCAGCTTTCAATACACTGTGACGT
>JAUZRH010000070.1 GCA_030950555.1 Mariprofundus sp.
GTGAACTTTTTCCATCAACAATCCCCTTTTTTGTAGCCGGTTTCGGGTGGACTTCTACCCATCCCCTTAGCCATGTTTGCTTGCTTTTTCATAGCCTGAATTATAACAACTTATACTTATTATTCAAGTATTTATGTGCAGATCAGAATATGACAAAGTAGAACTAACCTGGATACTTTATTCTTTCCGTGGCCCTAACGTAGCGTGTGAACTATTTTTTGTGGCTGGTGAAGGATGCCAAACATACTACAGCCGAAAGCACCACATAGAATTTGTGTGCAGATGTAGCGTCTTAAAAGGGAAGCCGTTTTATCCAATGCATGCACCTATGAAAGGGGGCTGGTAGCATGCCGCCTATCTACATTTGAATATGCACTATTTTTGGAGGTTTGTATGAACACGTTGGAACGCAAGGGCGTTATTCCGATTGCTGGCATTTATGGTCTGCGCATGCTCGGTCTGTTTCTTATTTTGCCAGTATTTGCAATCTATGCAGAAGGGCTTGAAGGGTATTCGCCTGCGTTATTGGGCTTGGCCCTAGGGGCTTATGGCTTCACTATGGCGATGTTACAGATTCCCTTTGGCTGGTTATCTGACCGTATAGGGCGAAAGCCTGTTATTGCGGCTGGTTTGGTGATTTTTGCGATTGGCAGTGTGGTAGCGGCACTCTCTGACTCGATATGGGGTGTGATTATCGGTCGTGCCTTGCAAGGCTCGGGGGCGATTGCGGCAGCGATGATGGCGCTATTGGCTGATTTGACGCGGGAAGAGGTGCGCAGCAAGGCGATGGCTATGGTCGGTATCACTATCGGTTCATCGTTTACCTTGGCGCTTATCATTGGACCACTATTGGACTCATGGATTGGTGTGAAAGGTATATTTTGGCTTATTGCGCTTCTGGCGCTGGTCAGTATTGCGGTGCTTTATCTGCTTGTTCCTGATCCGGAACAGAGTGGTAATCACCGGGATGTGGAGTCGCAACCGGGCGAATTTGGCCGGATCCTCGCCAATATGCAGCTCTTACGTTTGGATCTGGGTATCATGATTCTGAATGCCATTATGACCGCGATGTTTGTGGCACTGCCTTTTATACTTAGGGATCACCTCCATATTGCCTCGGTAGATCAAGCATGGGTCTACCTGCCAGTGCTGGTAGTAGCGATGATTGTGATGGTGCCACTCATCATTATGGCAGAAGCGAAAGGGAAGATGAAACAGGTCTTTTTGACCTCCATTACTTTGATTGGTATCGCTTGTGTGCTGCTGGCTACGCTACATGAGTCGATGGTCAGTGTTGTTGCCGGGCTGTTTCTCTTTTTTGTCGCTTACAATGTGTTGGAAGCTACGCTGCCTTCGCTGATTTCACGCATGGCACCGATTGATGCCAAGGGAACGGCGATGGGTGTCTACTCTACCTCGCAATTTTTTGGTGCGTTCTTGGGTGGTGCTGTGGGTGGCTGGGGTTATGGCCAGTATGGTGTTGAGGGCGTATTTTATGGCGCTTCTACTTTGGCGCTGCTGTGGTTGTTGGTGGCTGCGGGTATGCGCATGCCAGCCATGCGTTCAGCTATGATGCTGCATGTGGATAGTGATGCGGATGCGCTAGCCTTGGAAGCGGGACTATTACAAATTACCGGAATTTATGAAGCAAAAGTAGTTGTTGAAGAGAATACAGCATTTTTGCGTGTTGATAAAAAACTTTTAGATCGGCCAGCCGTGGATCTATTATTAGGCGTGAAAGCTGTGGAGAGTGTATGAGTAAAACAGTAGCTATAAATAACAAAAGTATGGTGCTTGAAGCAACGAAGGGACCCGTGCTCCTGGTGATTATGGATGGCTGGGGTATCGGTACAGGCGGTCAGGAGGATGCGATTGCCTTGGCTGAGACGCCAGTTTTTGATCGTCTATGGGCAGATTATGCCCATACAGAGCTGATGACGCATGGCGACTATGTTGGTTTGCCTTCGGTGAAAGATATGGGTGGCTCTGAAGTCGGTCATTTGACTATGGGGGCGGGGCTGATCTTGGATCAGGGGCCTACACGGATTAACAAGGCGATTAAAGATGGCTCTTTTTTTGAGTCGGAAGCGCTGGGTAAGTTGTTGTCGATTGAACAGGAACAAGCACTGCATCTTATCGGCCTGCTTTCCGACGGGAATATTCATTCACATATGCTGCACTTTCAGACCTTGATTAACGCGGCTTTTGAACGCGGTGTGCAACATTTATATGTTCACGCCCTACTTGATGGACGTGATGTAGGCATTCAATCGGCTCAGCAGTATGTATTGGCCTTAGAGGATGTTTTTACCGAGATCAATGGTCATCAGGGATTTCATTATGGTTTTGCTTCCGGTGGCGGGCGCGAGCGCATCACGATGGATCGGGATTGTGACTGGAATAAAGTGGGTGCTGGCTGGAATTTGATGGTGCATGGTGAGTGTGAACAGCGTTTTCCATCGATGATGGCAGCGATCACCCATTTCCGTAAACTAGATGGCGAGCTGATTGACCAGGATATGCCGGCTTTTTTGATTGTGGATGATGCCGATGCGCCTGTAGGAAAGATCAGTGATGGTGATGCGGTGGTGATGGTGAATTTTCGTGCTGATCGTGCCATTGAAATCACGCAAGCCTTTGAGCTTGATGCATTTGATGGTTTTGATCGTGGGCGACGTCCGCAATGCATTTATGCGGGTATGATGGTGTATGATGAAGATCGCAACCTGCCGGCTTTGCAATTGATGGGGCCGACGAAAGTGGCCGAACCCTTTGGTAAGCGCATCCTTGAAATGGGCATTAAGCAGTTCCGTTTGACCGAAACACAGAAATATCCCCATGTGACCTTCTTTTTTAATGGCGGATATCGTCAACCGCTCGATGCTAGTATGGAGGACTATATCCTTATTCCTTCGGATAAAGGGGTCTCCTTTGCCGATCAACCGCAGATGAAATCAGCTGAAATTGCCGCTAAAGCGGTGGCGTTGATTGAATCCGGTGACTATGGCTTTGGCCTGATTAACTTTGCCAATGCCGATATGGTGGGCCATTGTGGAAAAATAAAACCGGCCATTGCCGCTGTGGAAGCGGTTGATCGCGCTGTAGGGACAATTATTGATGCGCTACAAGCTTGTGGTGGTCGCGCGCTAATTACAGCAGATCATGGTAATGCTGAAGAGATGCAGATACATGATAAGAGCGGCCATGTTGAAGCATCGACCAAGCACTCGACTAACCCTGTTCCTTGTATTCTTTTTGATCCATCTTTTGAAGGCAACTATCGGCTACATCAACCTCATGATGGTGATGGCAAGGCATTGATGCCAGGTCTGTCACATCTGGCGGCTACGCTGTATGCCGTCATGGGGGAAGCGGTGCCAGCAGACCTGAATAGTTCACTGATAGAACCCGTATAATATAGATGGGCCCAGGTCCTAAACTCAGGAGGGTAGGATGGAACAACTAGATCAGATTACACAAAATATTGCCCTATCTATGGGGGCCGCTTGGGCTGGAGGTATTAACCTCTATGCGACGATTTTGATGATAGGCTTGATGGGTGCTACGGGTAATATTCAGTTGCCTCCGGGCTTGAGCATACTAACGGATCCTATGGTATTGATGGCTGCGGGCATGATGTATGTGACTGAATTTATTGCTGATAAAGTGCCTGGTGTGGATAGTGGTTGGGATGCGCTGCATACGTTTATCCGTATACCTGCTGGCGCCATGTTAGCGGCGGGTGCCATTGGTGATGTAACACCGGCTTTAGAATTGGCGGCGGCAATCATGGGCGGTGGCTTAGCAGCGACGACTCATGCGACTAAGTCTGGCTCACGGGTACTGATCAATACGTCACCTGAACCCTTTAGCAACTGGGCGGCATCGATTGCAGAGGATGTGATTGTGGTTGCTGGTTTATGGACGGCGCTTAATCATCCGACACTTTATCTGGGGTTTTTAGTGCTCTTTATGCTGCTGATGATCTGGTTGCTGCCGCGTTTGTGGCGCGGAATTAAAACTGTTTGTGCGAAGGTGCGAGGGATATTTGGTGGCAAGAAAAAGGTGCTTGAGGTTGGAGTGCTTAACTCGGATCAAGGGGGCGACGTTCCGCACTTATGAGTTCTCTTTGATCGTCATGCTCGCGCATGCGGACATCCATTGAGACGGCTTCCCTTTTAAGGTGGGACAATAATGATTATAACAGGTTTCGCGGGCATCCTTCATTATCTGGTTTATACATTAGGTCTTTCCACTTAAGACTGAATAGGCTTCGACAAATTGTTGATCCCCTCACCCCCAACCCTCTCCCGGAGGGAGAGGGAGCAAGAGTCTCGGCTTGTAAAAAAAACGCCCCTGATAATCCGGCTTACGGAAGGTAAACAGGCATCTTCTAGTTGTGTAGAGCGTCAACTATTTTTTATGGCTGGTGAAGGATGCCCACAATGTGCCATTATTTTATCAATTCCAGCGCAGGGGAACAAGCGGCGGTGTTTAACCGTGCGTTAGGCCTGATTTAAAAATACAGGGGATGAAAAGACGGCTCTTTAGTTGGAATGCTTCGTTTCGTGACCTCTATGGTGGAACGTCTTTGACCATTAAGTTGGTGGATCTTCGCACCCATTATTATTGCATAGACCCTACTAGTCGCTTTAAATGAGGCAACAAACCATCGCCATTTCCTTTCCCTCGCTAGGGTTTTTATACATAGGGAAAAGCTGCTGTGGCGGCAGAGGGACTCTTCTGATAACTTGCGGCGCCATTATGCATACTCATACTCGATTCGTTTTTGTTACCGGCGGGGTAGTCTCCTCGCTCGGAAAAGGTATTGCTGCGGCAAGCCTGGCTGCACTGTTTGAAGCGCGCGGTTTGCGCGTGACCATGCAGAAGCTTGATCCCTATATTAATGTCGACCCAGGTACGATGAGCCCGTTCCAACATGGTGAAGTATATGTCACCGATGATGGCGCGGAAACTGATCTGGATTTGGGTCACTATGAACGCTTTACGCATGCGACCATGTCCAAACGTTCCAATTTCACGACTGGTCGCATCTACGAATCGGTGATTCGACGCGAGCGCCGTGGTGATTATCTGGGCGCGACTGTGCAGGTGATTCCTCATATTACTGATGCGATCAAGAATGCTATCTTGTCGTTGCGGTCTGAAGATGTAGATGTGGCGCTGATTGAAATTGGTGGAACAGTGGGTGATATTGAATCTCAGCCATTTTTGGAAGCGATCCGTCAGTTGCGCTTTGATTTAGGGCGTAAGAACACGGCGTATATCCATTTGACCCTGGTCCCCTATATCGCTTCGGCTGGCGAGATGAAATCAAAGCCAACGCAGCATTCAGTAAAGCAGTTGCGTGAAATAGGTATTCAGCCGGATGTACTGCTGTGTCGGTCGGAGCGTCCTATCCCTAAGGGGCAGAAGGATAAAATTGCACTATTTTGTAATGTAGAGCGCGAGGCTGTGATCGATGCACCAGATGTGGATACTATTTATGGTGTGCCGCTAACGTTACGAGGTGGTGGCTTGGGTTCTGCTGTGTTGAAACATTTTGGCATGGAAGATCCGCAACCGGATTTGTCGGTATGGGAAGATATCTGTCGTAAAATTCGCGAGCCCAAAGATGAAATTCGTATAGCCATGGTTGGAAAGTATATTGAGTTGGCTGACGCTTATAAGTCGATTAATGAGTCACTGATTCATGGCGGTATGGCCAACGCCGTGCGTGTGAAGATCGATTATATCGATGCGGAAATGCTTGAGAAAAAGGGTATATCTTCTCTTGAATCAGTGCATGGCGTGTTGGTGCCGGGTGGTTTTGGTGAGCGTGGTACGGAAGGAAAAATGGCCGCGATTCGTTATGCGCGTGAAAATAAGATTCCTTTTTTTGGTATCTGCCTGGGCATGCAATTGGCGGTTGTTGAGTTTGCCCGCCATGTCGTTGGTATGGAGGGGGCTATTAGCAGTGAATTTAGTGAGCGCCCTGAGCATCCGGTGATTGCCTTGATGACCGAGTGGGAGCAAGAGGGTACACGCATACAACGTGATTCTGATAGTGATTTAGGTGGAACGATGCGTTTGGGTGGCTACCCTTGTCGGGTGATTGAAGGTACTAAGGCGTATGCAGCCTATGGCAAAAGTGATATCCGTGAGCGCCATCGCCATCGTTATGAATTTAATAGTAATTATCGTGAGCAGTTGGAAAAAGCAGGCTTGATTGTTTCAGGCACGTTGCCGGATGACTCCTTAGTGGAGATGGTCGAGGTAACAGATCACCCGTGGTATGTGGCCTGTCAATTTCATCCTGAATTTTTATCACGGCCTTATGCGCCGCATCCACTATTTGCTGCCTTTGTGGGGGCTGCTAAGTTGCAGGCAGGCTTATGATACAACGCCGAGTAGTTGTTGGTGATCTGGAAATCGGTAATGATCGGCCGCTGGTGTTGCTGGCGGGACCTTGTGTGATTGAGGGTGAATCATTTACCTTGCAAGTGGCTGAAGCGATTGCTGATATTGCGCGCTGCTGTGGTGTCGGTTTGGTATTTAAAGCTAGTTTTGATAAGGCTAATCGCACCAGTAAAGATGGCTTTCGTGGACCGGGTTTAGATGAAGGCTTGCGTATTCTACAACGCGTCAAAGATGAGTTGGGGCTGCCCGTGGTGACCGATGTGCATCAGGCAGAGCAAGTAGCAGCGGTTGCGGAAGTGGTTGATATCTTACAAACTCCCGCCTTTCTCTGTCGTCAGACCGACTTTATAGAAGCCGTGGCTAAAGCGGGGAAACCCGTGAATATTAAAAAGGGGCAGTTTTTGGCGCCATGGGATATGCAACATGTGCTGGAAAAGGCCGTAGCTGCGGGTAACGATGCGATTATGCTCTGTGAACGCGGAGCGAGCTTTGGTTATAACAACCTTGTGTCTGATATGCGTTCACTGTTGGTGATGCGCGAGTTTGGTGCGCCCTTGGTTTATGATGCAACCCATTCAGTGCAGCAACCCGGCGGACTTGGTGGCGCTACCGGAGGAAATCGTGAATATGTGCCGGGGCTTGCGCGCGCAGCCGTAGCAACAGGTGTTGCAGCACTGTTTATGGAAGTACATCCAGAACCCGATAAGGCGATGTCTGATGGCCCTAATTCGTTGGCTTTGGATGATCTGGAAGCGCTAATAAGGCAATTAAAGAAGATTGATGAAGTGGTAAAGGCAGCTTAGGGCCTAGGAAACACACATCATCTCATTCTGTTGGTCTAAAAGCTCGCTTTCTGCGTTGCATATCAGTCTTCTGTTGGAAGTGATGCCTATCGCGCCCATTCAGGGCTGGCTTATGCGTCAAATAGTGCGCCTTGAACCTGAACGCTTATTTTGCGCAGTGTGGGATACGTATTTATTTCCGCAGCCCTTAACTGTATAGGATGTGCAAGCTCATTGGCACGCTTGTTCGCGCTCTCAGACCACAGTTATGCTAAAACAGAAAAAAAGCACGTTTAAAGCGCTGCATAGGGGCTTTTTCTGCGCGCCAAAGAGATGCATAGTTGAAATATCCGTTCTATACTGCTATGATAGAAAAAGTTAATAAAAAAACATATCGGCAATCGTGCCGATTAGGAGTATGTAGTGAGTGCAATTGTAAAAGTAACTGGCCGTGAAATTTTTGATTCGCGTGGTAACCCTACGGTTGAAGTAGATGTAACATTGGAATCGGGGGCGTTTGCTCGTGCGGCCGTTCCTAGTGGTGCCTCAACGGGTACCCGTGAAGCCGTTGAATTGCGTGATGGTGACAAAAATCGCTTGGGCGGCAAAGGCGTAAGAAAGGCTGTCAGCCATGTGAATGGTGAGATTGCGAAGGCTGTGTTGGGTCTGGATAGTGCTGATCAAAAGACACTTGATGAGCAGTTGATCGCACTCGATGGTACAGCGAATAAAGCACGTTTGGGTGCCAATGCAGTGCTTGGCGTCTCTATGGCGACTGCAAAAGCGCAGGCCATAGAGTTGGGTATTCCCCTCTACCGTTACCTCGGTGGTGAGGAAGCTACGCTGTTACCCGTGCCATGTATGAATGTGTTGAATGGCGGTTCGCATGCAGATAATAATATCGACTTTCAAGAGTATATGATTGCACCTGTAGGTGCATCATCATTTGCTCAGGCGCTGGAAATGGGTGCTGAGGTGTTTCATGCACTCAAATCCGTGTTGAAGAAAGATGGTCATATCACCTCTGTCGGTGATGAGGGCGGTTTTGCACCTAACTTGGGTTCTAATGAAGAGGCCATTGTTGTTATTTTGAAAGCGATTGAGATGGCTGGTCTGAAACCGGGTAGTGATGTGGCACTGGCCTCTGATATGGCGGCATCCGAGTTTTACCATGATGGTAAATATGTGCTAGCTGGCGAAGGTAATCGCAGCTTGGATTCAGCGGGTCTGGTTGATCTGATTGACTCTCTCTGCCGTCAGTATCCATTTATCTCGATTGAAGATGGTTTGGATGAGTCGGATTGGGATGGTTGGAAGCTGTTGACCGAGCAAATTGGTGATCGCGTACAGTTAGTCGGTGATGATCTGTTTGTCACCAACCCTGTAATCCTCAAAGAGGGCATTGATAAGGATATTGCCAATGCCTTGTTGGTGAAGGTTAATCAGATTGGTACGCTTACGGAGACTATTGCTGCTGTGACCATGGCGCATGATGCCGGCTATCGCTGCATGGTATCCCATCGTTCGGGTGAAACAGAAGATACAACGATTGCTGATCTGGCCGTAGCACTGGCGACAGGTCAGATTAAATCCGGTTCGGCTTCTCGGACGGATCGTATGGCTAAATATAATCAGCTGCTACGTATTGAAGAAGAGCTTGGTTCGCAGGCTCGTTATGCTGGTCGCGCTGCATTTGCTCGTTGATCTTAGGATTAGCTAAGCGGTTTCAATAAAGTCATGGGCAGGCGCATCGGTTATTGGTTAAGTTTGATTGCCAGTGTAGGTGTGCTTGCCTATATGAGTTGGAATCTTTTTTTTTCAGATCATGGTTATTTTGTTTATCGAGCGGAGAGTCAACAGTTGCAGCTTCTGCGTGATGAAGTGGCGAAGCTAGAAAAGCAGCGAGAACAGCTATCCACAGAGATCTTACGCTTGCGTAATGATCCTGATGCAATGGAAGAGTTGATTCATCGTGAATTAGGCTATGTTTATTCCGATGAGTTTATGATTGTTGTACCCAAAAATAGACGGCCTGCTGGAAAGAAATAAGTTTGGTACGGGTTTGCAGTGAGTGACTGCACCCATAGTTAAAAAAATTGAGGCGATAAGGGCTGCGGGAATAGATAAATGTAGCAACTCTGCGCAGGATAAGCGTTCGGATTCAAGGCGCAGGATTTGGCGCATAAGCAAGTCCTGAATGGGCGCAATAGGCTTATGCATTTCACTCGGTGACCATCCTGCGGCGCAGAAGACGAGCTTTTAGACCCGCTCGGAGATGGTTATTTGTTTGTGTGGTCCTGAGGAATCAGATGAATATGTTATTCGGTTTTCTGGGTAGATTAAGTAATAGACTAAAACAGGGAGACGCGCTTTGAGCCCTCTAGCAGCTTCACATACTCCCCCTTGTTCAGAAGTAGTGACGCGATTTGCACCCTCACCTACAGGTTTATTGCACCTAGGTAATGTGCGAACAGCGCTCTTGAACTGGCTCTATGCCCGTAAATTAGGTGGTCGTTTTCTGTTGCGCTTTGAAGATACGGATCAGGATCGTTCTGAAGTAGCATTTATAGAAGCGATTAAAAAGGATCTGAATTGGCTGGGGCTGGATTGGGATGGCGAGCCTCTGTTTCAATCTTCGCATGTACAACGACATACTGAAGCATTGGTGCGACTAGCAGATGAATGCCGTGTTTACCGCTGCTTCTGTTCTGAAAATCAACTAACATTGGATAGGAAGCTGTCCACATCGCGTGGATTGCCGCCGCGTTATGTGGGTCGTTGTCGCCATTTGACAGTCGCGGAGTCAGAAAAACGCTCTGAAAGCGAGCCTTTTGTATGGCGTATGACTGTGCATGAAGAGCATGGTGAGGTAAAGGTTCATGATGCTCTACGTGGGCAGGTGATCTTTGCGCTACGTGACCTAGATGATCCCGTGATTGTGCGTTCGGATGGTAGTTTTACCTTTCTACTGCCAAATGCAATCGATGATGCACTTGATGGTGTTACCCATGCGCTGCGTGGTGACGATCACCTGACTAATTCAGCTTATCAAGTGTGGTTGTTGGAGCAGTTGGATTTTACACCGCCGGTTTACCTACATCATGGCCTGCTGCTGGGTAGTGATGGGGCCAAGCTTTCTAAGCGCAGTGGCTCGCATAGTGTGGCGGAATTAAGAGAAGAAGGGTTGTTACCTCAAGCGCTAGTGCAGGCGATGGGGCGTTTGGGCCATCCAAATATGGATGATGATACGCTGGCTATAGAGAGCTTGTTAGCGCATTTTGTGGCGGATCATATTTCTACATCAGCTGTGCGTTGGTCGGATGATGAAATGTGGCGTTATCATACTAAATTATTGCATTCACTGCCCCGTTTACAGCTGGCGCAGTTGATGAAGCCTTGTTATCCAACTGTGCAAGAGAGTCGCTTGGAGCTTTTTGCGGGCTTGATTTCAGGTAACATAGAGCGAGCGGAAGAGGCAGCCGGATTTGCTCGACTATTGCGTGTGGATGGGCTGATGGATGATGAAGCTATGGCAACAATGTCAGAGGCCGGCAGTGACTTTTTTATCTCGGCGGCTAAGGCGTGGCACTCACATCATGATAGTACTGATTGGAAGGGGTGGATGAATGAGGTGAAAGCGTTGACGGGCTGTAAAGGGAAGTCTCTGTTTATGCCATTGCGTGTGGCCTTGAGTGGCGCACTGCACGGGCCGGAGCTTTCATCGATTATTAGCTTTTTAGGGAATGAGGGCGTCGCCGAACGACTGCAGGATGCCAGTGTGCGGGCAGGGGGCGGAGCGTAAGTTATGAGTTTGATGGTTTACAATACGCTTAAACGGGAAAAAGAGTTGTTTGAACCCTTACATGCGGGTCATGTCGGCATGTATGTGTGTGGTGTTACTGTGTATGACTACTCTCATATTGGCCATGCGCGCGTCATGATTGTCTTTGATCTGATTTACCGTTGGTTGATGAAATCGGGTTATGACGTTGATTATGTGCGCAATTTTACGGATGTGGATGATAAAATTATAGCCCGAGCAGCAGAGCGGGGTGTGGCGATTGATCTGCTGACTAATGAAATGATCGCAGCTTTTCATAGCGATGCTGATGCACTTGGTTGTTTACGCCCGACGCATGAACCACGAGCGACTGACCATATGGATGCAATGGTCGCGATGATCCAAACGTTGGTGGAAAAGGGCAAAGCGTATGTGGCTGATTCTGGGGATGTACTCTATGCTGTGCGTGAGTTCCCTCGTTATGGGCAGCTTTCAGGGAAAAAGATCGATGAATTAGAATCGGGTAGTCGGGTTGATGTGGATACGAGTAAACGCGATCCACTCGACTTTGTGCTTTGGAAAATGGCCAAAGCAGATGAACCAGCTTGGTCATCCCCTTGGGGTTTAGGCCGACCGGGTTGGCATATTGAGTGTTCAGCTATGAGTTGCGGCCATCTGGGCAAGAGTTTTGATATTCACGGTGGGGGTATGGACCTTAAATTCCCGCATCATGAAAATGAGATTGCTCAGGCGCAAGCGGCAAATGGCGGTGACTTTGCCCACTATTGGCTGCATAATGGTTTTGTCAATATCAATGCTGAAAAAATGTCCAAGTCGCTGGGTAATTTTTTTACGATTCGTGAAGTCACTGAGCGTTATGAGCCAGAAGTACTGCGTATGTTTATGTTAACGGCGCACTATCGCTCTCCTTTGGATTTTTCTGATACTGCCTTAGATGAGTCAAAAGCCGCTCTCGATCGACTCTATGAGACACTAAAAAGAGTTCATCAGTTGGCTGAAACCAGCGCTGCACTACCACAGGCGCTGACTGACATTGCAGCTTGCGCTTTACCGACTGATTTTTGTGCCGCTCTCAATGATGATTTTAATACGCCGGAAGCCTTGGCTATACTTTTTGATTGTAGTCGTGCTCTTAACAAGGGACTTAATGAGGGTGGGGACGTAGAGGTTCTGCTTGGCCAGTTCAGGGCAATGACGGCGCTGCTCGGTATTGTGCAGCAGCATGCCGATACTTGGTTCCAACGTGGCGATGTGGATACTCAGTTTATTGAAGGCATGATTAAAGAACGTTTACTGGCCAGAGAACAACGTGATTTTTCCCGCGCCGATGCAATCCGCAAAGAGCTGAGTGAACAGGGTATTGTATTAGAAGATAGTAGCACAGGCACAACGTGGAAAAAACTATAATCGCTGGATAAGAGAAGACGCTTCTAAACGACCACAAAGTCATAAAATAAGATTGGCTAGAAGCCGCTGTTGCTCACATCACAGCGCAGTTGATTCCCCCACCCTCTCCCTCAGGGAGAGGGTGGGGGAATCAACTATTTGGCTTTGCTATTTACCTGATGGCTTCGTGGTTAAAACAGTCAAAGGCTATCCACCACAGAGTCACGAAGGGCACGAAGATAATCATTTTGATAAATAAACATGTTCAACTCAAGTTCCGTATTCTATGCCCTATAACGCTGCTTGATTCCCGAGGGTTTAGTCGGGAATCCATATCAACGAAACGCTCTGCTTGATTCTGAAAGAAGTATGCGTTCCCACCCCACGCCTTCGCGGGGGCAGGTTCTCCACGGGAATGACGGGCCTAAGGGCCGCGGAAAGAATAAATCATCCACGTGCTGGTCTATAAGTCCGCATTCTGCGTTGCCACAGAGTTACTACTAAAGGCAGTAGGCTATCGCGCCCATTCAGGGC
>JAUZRH010000071.1 GCA_030950555.1 Mariprofundus sp.
TAGCAATGAACGCCTATAGATACTATGGGTGGGTGCTGAGTAGTTACAAATCATCTTTTGATGATCGGTCCATCCTATTGGCAACATGTTTTTTGAAAAAAGTGTCAACTACTTTTGGGGTTATATGAAGGATGCCGTTTAATTGAACATGTTTATTTATGATAATGATTATTTTCGTGCCCTTCATCCCCCAAGGGATTCTCTCTGTCTTGGCCATGCACCTGATGTCTTTGTGATGAACACTCTTTTCAACATTGTTTTGCGACATAGCCAAATAAAATCCTAGAAGCTATTCTTGCCAGATGCGTTTTGCTCCCTTTGCCCACCTGCATGTTCACTCTGATTACTCACTGCTTAGCTCCACGCTGAAAGTGGGTGATCTGCTCAATAAGGTCGCTGAATTTCGACAGCCGGCGGTTGCGCTGACTGATTATGGTAACCTTTTTGGTGCGATAGAATTTTATACCAAGGCCATGCGCTTAGGTGTTAAGCCCATTATGGGGTGCGAAGTCTATATTTGTGCAGATCATACCCAGCGTATTGCGGAAGGGCCACGTGGGCCGAATTTCCCGCAACTGGTGCTGCTAGCACGCAATAACCATGGTTGGAAAAATATACTAAAGCTTGTTTCTACCTCTTTTATCGATGGTTTTTACTATAAGCCGCGTGTTGGTAAGCCCTATCTTTCGGACCATGCTGATGGGGTGATTGCCATTTCTTCCGGCTGGAATGGTGAAGTGGAAAAACATCTGCAGCGCGGCGATAGAGCCGCAGCGAGGCAGGCTGCGATTGCCTATCGTGATATGTTTCATGAAGGCTGTTTCTTTCTGGAAATTCAGCGTCAGAATGGTACGGGTCAGGAACGTATCAATGAACAAGTGATTGAGCTGGCGCATGAGTTGGATATTCCACTGGTGGCAAGCAATAATGTCCATTTTTTGGAGCGCGATGATTTCGAGCCCTTTAAGGCGATGCAGGCCCTGCAGCAGAATAGAACGCTTAATGACGATGTTTCGGGTCATTTTACCCCCGATTATTATCTAAAGTCGTATGAGGAGATGCAGGAGCTGTTTGCGGATATTCCAGAAGCGCTGGAGAATACCATCCATATCGCCAACCGTTGCAATGTGGATATACAGTTTGGAAATTATCAGCTGCCTGATTTTCAACCACCAGAAGGGCTGGATCTATCTGACTATATGCGCTCGCAATCGGTTGATGGTTTGGATGATCGTTGGCCGGCTATTTTGGCGGGCGAACCAGAAGCCAAGCGAGATGAGTATGATACGCGTCTGGATTTTGAGCTGGATATCATCGAGAAGATGGGTTTTCCCGGTTACTTTCTGATCGTATCGGATTTTATTCTGTGGTCCAAGCACCAGGGAATACCAGTCGGTCCAGGGCGTGGCTCTGGGGCAGGCTCGTTGGTTGCTTACTGTTTGAAAATTACTGATTTGGACCCTCTTAAATATGGCTTGCTATTCGAGCGTTTTCTGAATCCTGAGCGTGTTTCAATGCCCGATTTCGATATTGACTTTTGCATGAGTCGGCGTGAAGAGGCGATCCGTTATGTGACCCATAAATATGGTGAAGATAAGGTGGCGCAGATTATTACCTTCGGTTCGATGAAGGCCAAAGCCGTGATTCGCGATGTGGGACGTGTGTTGCCGATGGAGTTGGCCAAGGTCAATGTGATCGCCAAGCTGGTGCCCAATGATCTAAAAATGACACTGGAAAAAGCTCTGGTTGATGAGCCAAAGCTGGCCAAAATGGTCAAGGAGGATGTGGAAGTTGCGCGCCTGTTTGCCTTGGCAAAGCGTTTGGAAGGGTGTCATCGCAATGCAGGTAAACATGCTGCAGGGGTAATTATTGGCCGGCGCGAGCTTGTAGATACCGCGCCGCTATTTAAGGTGGCGGGAGAAGAGGGGAAGGTTGTCCAGTGGGACATGGGCAATGTGGAGAAGGTAGGGCTGATTAAGTTTGACTTTCTCGGCCTGAAAACGCTGACCGTGATTGATATTGCCGTGAAACTGATCCATAAATATGAGACCGATGAAGCGGCAAAAAAACTAGATATAAGTGCAATCCCGATGCATGATGAGCCCACCTTTAAGCTGATGCAACGTGGTCAGACGAGTGCTGTTTTTCAGGTGGAGTCATCGGGCATGCGTGATCTGTTGACGCGCCTGCGGCCCGATTGTTTTGAGGATATTATTGCACTGGTTGCACTGTATCGCCCAGGTCCGCTGGAGTCGGGCATGGTGGATACCTTTATCGAGTGTAAGCACGGCAGGCAAGAGATTGTCTATCCGCTGCCGCAGTTGCGAACGATTCTGGAAGAGACCAATGGCGTGATTCTGTATCAGGAGCAGGTGATGCAGATTGCCCAGCTATTGGCTGGCTTTTCACTAGGGCAGGCGGATATGTTGCGTCGCGCTATGGGTAAGAAAAAAGCTGAAGAGATGGCTGAACAACGTAAGATTTTTATGGTGGGTGCTGAAAAGCAAAAAGTGGATCTGGCTAAGGCCGAACACATGTTTGACCTGATGGAAAAATTTGCTGGCTATGGCTTTAATAAATCTCACTCCGCAGCCTATGCACTCATCTCCTATCAGACGGCTTTTCTGAAAACGCACTATCCGCGTGCGTTTATGGCTGCCACCATGTGCTGTGATACGGGTAATACCGACAAGCTGGCCCTGCTCGTGACAGACTGTAGAAATATGGATATTGACGTGCTGCCGCCCCATATTAATGAATCGGATTGGGAGTTTCGCCCGGAGGGTGCCTCTATTCGCTATGGTTTAGGCGGCATTAAAGGGGTTGGTGAAGCGGCCGTGCGAGCGGTGATTGAGGAGCGTAAAGCACACGGCGTTTTCGCTTCATTTGAAGATATGATTATGCGCGCACCACCACGCTCATTGAATAAGCGTATTTTGGAAGCATTGATTAAGGGTAATGCTCTTAAAGGGTTGATTCCGCACCAGCGGGCGGCTCTGGAGGGTTTGGCGGAGCTACTGGAAAAGTTATCGCGTAAGCGTAGGGAATTTGCCTCCAACCAATCCTCTCTGTTCTCTATGCCAGAGCCTTCTGATGCCGACGGCGGTTTTCCATCAACACCTGCTTGGAGCCCCGGCGAAAGTTTGCAGGCTGAGCGAGAAGTGTTGGGTTACTATTTAACAGGTCATCCACTGGAGTCTTGGCTTAATCGATCCAGTGGTCTGGGTGACTGTCATTTAGGGGAGCTTTCAGAGCGCGAGGATGGGGCGGAAGTTGTCGTGGCCGTTGGTGTTAGTTCTATTCGCCAGTATCAGGGTGGGCGTGGAGCGATGGCCTTTGTTCAGCTTGAAGATTTGCATGGTCAAGCAGAAATGGTCTGTTTCTCGACCATTTACAGTGAAGTTTCCGAGCTTCTGCAGGCGGACATGCCGCTGCTAGTTGCGGCACGCATTGATAAGAGTAAAGATGAGCCTGTTCTGATTGCTGAAGCGGTTGGATCATTGGCCGAACTGATGCCTGAGCTGGTTTCAGAGGTGCAGATATCTACCTCTAGTATGGCTTGGGATGAGATGACCTTAGCACGGCTTAAATCGATGGCCACGGGTGGCCCCGTATCTCTATCATTCCATGTGCGGCTGCCAGACGCTAGCATTGCTCTTTTACAGACAGGGCCATGTCTGAGTTGGGATGCAGATGTTAAAACGCAGTTGGATGCGCGTTTTGGGCCTGAATCGATATTTATTCGCTGTCGCTCGTGGAAGCCGCAGCGTCCGGTACGTCGAAACTTTGAAAGGAACGACAAGAGAGGATAAAGTGGGATATAGTTATCTTGAATTTGAACGTCCGATCGCGGAGCTGACCTCCAAAATCGAAGAGTTATCCAGTATGGGCTCAGACTCCGGTGTGAATATCGCCGAAGAGGTCGAGCGGTTGAATGAAAAACGCGATAAATTGGTCGAGCAAGTGTATAGTAATGCCTCGCGAGCTGAAATCTGTCAGCTCTCCCGTCATCCTGATCGCCCCTATATCCTGGATTACATCCCGTTGATCTTTGATGATTTTCAGGAGCTACATGGAGAACGAACCTTCTCTGATGATGGTGCCCTTGTGGGCGGTATAGCCAGCTTTCGTGGTCAGAGTGTGATGATCATTGGTCACCAGAAAGGACGGGATACCAAGGAAAAGTTAAAGCGAAACTTTGGCATGCCAAGACCCGAGGGTTACCGCAAAGCACTTCGTCTGTTCCGTATGGCTGAGCGCTTTGATATACCGTTACTAACGTTTATTGATACAGCCGGTGCCTGGCCGGGTATTGATGCTGAAGAACATGGGCAGAGTGAAGCCATTGCCCGTAATTTGCAGGAACTAGCCGGCTTGAAGGTGCCTGTTATATGTACGGTGATTGGTGAAGGTGGTTCTGGTGGAGCCTTGGCTATTGGCGTGGGTGACCGCCTGTATATGCAACAATTTTCGACCTACTCTGTGATTTCACCGGAAGGTTGCGCAGCCATTCTGTGGCGTGACCGCTCTCATGCAGAAGAGGCGGCTGAAGCACTTAAACCTACAGCCATAGATTTGCAGGGCTTAGGCTTGATTGATGCAATTATTCCTGAACCTAAGGATGGCGCCCATAGAAATATTGCCGAGGCTGCCGATTTGATCGCTGAGGTGTTGGCTGGCGCATTAAAAGAGCTGTTGGCCACCCCTGTTGATCAACTGCTGGCTGGCCGAAGCGAACGCTTGCGTAATATTGGTCGCTTTAGCGAATAATTATTTTTACTGCATGCCTTTACGGAGAGGTATTCGAAGTGGTCATAACGGCACCGACTCGAAATCGGTTGGGGGCGAAAGCCCCACGTGGGTTCGAATCCCACCCTCTCCGCCA
>JAUZRH010000072.1 GCA_030950555.1 Mariprofundus sp.
TGCTACTGCGGCAGCAGTTTGATCAGCCGGTGGTGGTGTTGATCGATGAGTACGACAAGCCGATTCTCGACAATCTGGTCGCCGGTCGTGACGAGGTGGCGATTGCGGTGCGCGAGGGGCTTAAAGGGTTCTATTCGGTGATCAAGGATAGCGATGCCCATCTGCGTTTTGCCCTGCTCACCGGGGTGAGTAAGTTCTCCAAAGTGTCACTATTCAGCGGCCTCAACAATCTGGAGGATATCACCCTCGGCTCGCGCTTTGCTTCGCTATGTGGTTATACCGAACCTGAACTGTGTTACACCTTTGTCGATTGGTTGGAAGGGGTCGATATGGATGAGTTGCGACGCTGGTACAACGGTTATAACTTCGATGGTGAGCGGGTCTATAATCCGTTTGATGTGCTGCTTTATCTTAAACATCGCGAATTCCGCAACTACTGGTTTGAGACCGGTAGCTCATCGTTTCTGTTGCGTCTATTGCAGACACAGCAACGATTAATTCCTGATTTGGAACGTCTCTATGCCGGCGAGGAGCTGTTAGGGCGCTTCGATATTGGCACCATGGCGGTGGAAACCCTGATGTTTCAGACTGGCTACCTCACCATCCTTAAAAAACAGCCGTTGGGTCACCGTTACGGCTTTGAGCTCGGCTTTCCTAATCGAGAGGTAAAGATGAGTCTGAGCGATGCCATGCTGCATACCCTAGTGGCACAACCGGAGGCACGGGAGCGTAACCTGCAAGGGGTCTATCGAGCCTTGGAGCAGGCTGATATGGCAGCTCTGCGTGCCATTTTCCATGCCTTTTTCGCCTCGATTCCGCACGACTGGTATCGCAAGAATCAGATGGCTAACTACGAGGGTTACTACTGCTCAATCGTCTACTGCTACTTTGCCGCTCTAGGCTTGGATGTGATTGCTGAGGATGTCACCGACAAGGGTCGTATTGATATGACGGTAAAGCTGGGAAAACGCATCTTCATCATTGAATTCAAGGTGGTGGAGATGACTGATGCTGGCAGTGCATTGCAACAGATCGAGGCCAAGCGCTACTACGAAAAGTATATGGGTCAAGGTGAATTGTGGTTGATTGGCGTGGCCTTTGCCAGTGTTGAGCGCAATATCGTTGGCTTTGAGAGTAAGCGCCTGTAGTGTATTTTAGCTTGTAAATAACGTCAGTTGATGGGTGAAGTATATATGAGCGTTACTATGTTTTATGAGGTTCAGCTTCCCTTTTAAAGCGGGGGAGTATGGTTGTAGCCAAAAAGCGGGGACTATTGAGCCACTTGCAAAACCCATGAGCGGCGATTAACTGCCCCACTCCGGCGCATTTCTAGGCTGGAATTTCAGCGTATGGAACCACCATGCCCTTCATTCCATCCTAAAAATGCGCACGAAGTGGGATTGTCACTCATCCACCCAGAGTTTTGCAAGTGGCTCTATTTAAACCCTCATTAAGGAGCTATTTCGACAGCCTAGGCGTAGCGTCTTAAAAGGGAGGTCTGCATGTTGATAGATTGCGCCGCGCAGCAGGCCTGCTAAATCGTATATCTCTTGTTTTAGTATCAGTGTGGGTGGCGTCGAAGGCAGGCCGCAACTGCCTGTTTCTACAATAATATAACCACCTTGTTTAAGGTAGACCGGTGCATTCTGTAAGATTGTAGTAAGAAATTTTAGGCCATTACTCTCATCAGTTAACGCGTGGCGCGGCTCTAGGCTTAGCTCTGGTTCTAGTTCATACATCTCACTGGCCGTAACATAGGGAGGGTTGGAGATGATGATATCAAATAGGCCATCTTCAGCCGTTAGTGGTTGCAGCATATCACCCTGGTGCCAGCGTATGCGAGCGGTGACATTAAGTGTTGCGGCATTGCGTTGTGCTATTTTGAGTGACGCGGCAGAGATATCCATGGCCGTAACTATAGTTTGTGGGTATTCGGCAGCCAAGGTGATGGCGATGCACCCAGAACCTGTGCCTATATCACAAAAGTGGTAGTGCTGCTGTGGGTCGGGCAGACAGGTGAGCACAGCTTCAATCAGGTGTTCTGTTTCAGGGCGAGGCACTAAAACATCGGGGTTGACGTAAAAAGCGCGTGACCAAAACTCTTTTTCGCCTATGATATAGGCTAAAGGTTCACGTTTGATTCGACGTTGTAGTAGGCTTGAAAAGTGTGCTTGAACTAACTCAGTGAGCTTGTCGTTGGCTCTAATGATCAGATCGGTACGGCTGCACGAGCAGAGATGCATCAGTAGTAGCTCTGCATCGAGTCGCGGTGCATCACAGCCGGCCTGCATTAGCTTCTCAGCGCTCTCGCGTAGTAGTGTGCGTATGTTCACCTAGGAGGCTGTCCGAGAATGGAGGCCGTAGCGAGGGAAAGCGGGATTGAGTTGGATTTTCGCCCCATTTGAGGCGAATAGCAGGGATATGTAACGATAATGGGGCGGGAATCCGGCCAATATCCGGTTTTACGCAGTAGGTTTTCCATTCTTAGACAGCCTCCTAGCTGTTCTGGGCAGCGAGTAGTTCAGCCTGATGATAGGTGAGTAGTGAATCTAGTAGTTCATCCATATCACCGCTTAAAATTTGTTCAAGCTTATAGAGTGTGAGTCCAATCCGGTGATCAGTCATGCGACCTTGGGGGAAGTTGTAGGTGCGAATGCGTTCGGAGCGATCCCCAGAGCCAACCATCCCTTTGCGCGCTTCAGAGCGTTCGGCATTCAGTTCTGACTGCTCTTTATCAAACAGGCGAGCTTGTAGCACTTTCATGGCTTGTGCTTTATTTTTATGTTGGCTGGCTTGATCTTGGCAGGTGACGACTAAGCCGCTGGGAAGGTGGGTAATACGCACGGCGGATTCTGTTTTGTTGACATGCTGACCACCAGCGCCGGAGGCGCGATACACATCAATGCGAAGCTCTTCTGTGCGGATGTTGATATCTACCTCTTCAGCAACAGGTAGAATGGCGACCGTACAGGCGGAGGTGTGAATACGGCCGCCTGATTCAGTTTCAGGCACTCGCTGTACACGGTGGGCTCCAGACTCGAATTTAAAACGTGAAAAGACACCGTTGCCACTAATCTGAGCGATAATCTCTTTATACCCGCCAATGCCAGTGCCGTTGGCGGAGAGGATTTCTACTTTATACTTCTGCGTCTCTGCATAACGACTATACATGCGAAACAGGTCGGCAGCAAAAAGGGCTGCTTCATCACCGCCCGTGCCGGCACGGACTTCCAGAATGATATCGCGATTATCGTTCGGATCTTTGGGTAACAATAGGCATGAAATGCGTTTGTCACAGTCAATGATCGCCACTTTTAGTTCGCTGATTTCAGCGTTTGCCATCTCTTTTAACTCGGCATCACAATCAGGATCAGCGATCAACTCGTGGTTGTCTGCTAGTTGTTGTTGCAGTTTGAGATAACACTCTGCTTCACGAGCAACAGGTTCAATCTCTGAAAATTCACGGGATAGTGCCGTGTAGCGTTTATTGTCAGTGGTGACCGCGGGATCAGCCATTAGAATAGCAATATCTTCGCGTCTGTGGAGAATGTTATCCAGGCGTGTATTCACGACTTGACCTGCTGTTCGTTCACGGCATGCAAGTGGCGTTTTTTTGGCAACTCCAGGTCAAAAAGGCGCGTAGCGGCTCCCATGAGCAGGTCACCTTCCATATCATCAGGTAGGCTTTTCAGGGTTCGTAATGTTGGGTGCATATAGCGCTTCATCAGTGCCTTGCTAAAGCGTTCAACGGCTTCAATCTGGTTGGGATCAAACTCTTTCATGTAACGTAGGGCTTTGCTTAACTCTTCGCTGCGTTGTTGCTCCATCTGCATTTGAATAGCGCGAATCAATGGCACAGACTCTAGTGATTTGAGCCATACGAGGAATGAAGCCTCCTCTTCAGCTAGGATTTTGTGAGCTAGCTCAGCTTCGTGTTCCCTGTTTTCAACATTGCCCTGTACAACTTGCTGTAGATCATCAATATCATAAAGATAAACCGCATCAATGTCAGCAATACGTGGGTCAATATCGCGTGGTACGGCAATATCAACAAGAAACATAGGCCTACCGCGCCGCTTTTTCATGGCGGTTTCTATACTGTTGGGAAGCAGTACAAAGGTAGTGGCACCGGTACTCGATAGAATGATATCTACTCCATCCAGATAGTTGGGTAACTCTTCCATTGTCAGGGCATGACCGTTAAATTCGGAGGCCAGTGTCTCGGCATTCTGGAGTGTGCGATTGGCGACTAAAATATCAGAGCAACCATTGCCACGTAGATGGCGGGCGGCCAATTCAGCCATTTCACCGGCGCCAATCAATAGTACGGTTTTGCCTGCTAGATCACCAAAAATATGACGGGCTAATTCAACAGCGCAGGAGGATATATTGACGGACTGTCTGCCAATATTGGTTTCACTGCGGGCTCGTTTTGCGGCTGCAAAAGTTGATTGGAAGAGGCGATGCAGTACATGGCCAGCTGTACCTGCGGCCAAAGCTTGTTCGTAGGAGAGTTTAACTTGGCCCAGAATTTGCGGTTCCCCGAGAACAAGTGAGTCCAAACCCGATGCGACAGAAAACAGGTGACGTATGGCGGCTTCGGCGGTGTGCGCGTAGAGGTGTTTGGTGACGAGGTCCAAATCCATGCCGGCCGTTGTTGCAAACCATTGATGTATGGTGGCGATGGCGGCATCGGGATCATGGGTGACAACCGTCATTTCCACACGGTTACAGGTGGATAACAACGAGGCTTCACGAATCGAAGGGTCAGCAATACAGTCTTGCAGGATTGTTATAATATCGTTTGCGGGCACAGCCAGCCGTTCCCGCAGTTCGACCGGGGCGGTTTTATGATTTAAACCTATATGACAAATACGCATGCGCGAAAGCTTAGCGTTTCAATGGCGCAGGGTACAGCTTAGCGAACCTATTTTTCTACCATGGTCAAGGTGATGGCCGAGGTGTGGTCGCGATCACTATATAGAAGTGCATCAATGCGACCAAGATGGTCCCCCTCTAGCAATAGATAGTATGAAGGCTCCTGCGCCAAAGCGGCGTGGTATAGTGTGCTTATATGGTCAATCTGACGCTGATCGGTATGGTTATGATGGTAAATACCGCAGATTGTCTGGCCGTTTTTGCTATACTGTAGCTGTTGTTGTCGTATGAAATTGATGGTATCCGTATCAGAACGAAGTTGCTTTTGCGTGACATTGGCCTGTGTTTCTAGGATATTGCCGGCCTTTATCAGAAAACCGGCAGATGCGACGTGGTTATTGTTGGTAATGGCTGCATGGATAAGTTCCTGCATACAGTGGCGACGAATGAATAGTGTAGGCTGATTTTTTTCAGCGTGAGTTAGCATGGCGTAAGAGTATGAATCTGCTGCATAGCGTCAATGTCGTGCCGTTTGTGACAAGCATTACAGCATGGCGAACATAGTTTTGCACACTATGCACTTTAGAGGGGGCGATATGAAAAATAGTGTCATGATTGCGCCGTTCTGCTCGGGGCGTCTAGTTGGCTTTGTTGTTGAACGTAAAATTCTGCTGCTCTCGCTGTTGATGCTGTTTGCGCTGCTGCTTTTCGGTTCTTGGGGTATGTATGCTTCATGGCAGCGTACAGAGCTTCAGTCGGAGTTGAACAGTAGGGCTGAGCTGTTGCAGCAACTCCTAGCACAGGAGAAATCAAATCAAAGGAAATTACAGGCAGAGCAGAATAAGTCGCTGGTTTATGCGCGTGCTTTGGGACATATGCAGGCGCGTATGATTCGACTCGATGCTTTAGGATCGCGTTTGGTGGATGTTGCATCGCTTGATAAAGCAGAGTTTAATTTTGACATGGAACCCGCACTTGGTGGTTTGAATCAGTCGAATATGCCTATTGATTCAACGGCGCTACAGCAAGGTGTGATGCAGGTGGATGGCCGGATGCAGCGTATGGATGCGCAGTTAACGGCGGTCGGTTATATGCTTGAGAGTAAACGTAGTCGTGCTGATGCCAAACCGCATTCTTGGCCTACAATAGGTGGCTGGATTAGCTCCCGATACGGTCCACGCCTTGATCCCTTTAGCGGTGCGCGGCGTATGCATTATGGCCTCGATATAGCCAATAAAAAAGGTGCACCCGTGCTGGCAAGTAGTGCTGGGGTTGTTGTATTTGCCAGTAAAATGGTGGATTTTGGTTATGTCGTAGATGTTGATCATGGCTACGGTTACAGCACCCGCTCTGCTCACATGGCGAGTATAAATGTTAAAGTTGGTGATGTTGTCAAAAACAGAGATAAGCTGGGAGAGGTCGGTTCTACGGGCCACTCTACGGGTCCACATATTCACTTTGAACTGCGTCACAAGGGTAAATTAATTGATCCTTCGAAGTTTATCCATAAGAGCTGATGCTCCTAACGAGGTGATTATTACGCCCATCATTCCCGCGGTAATGACGAGAATATAGACACTCGCCCGTCATTTTCGCCCCACGCCTTCGCGGGGGCGGGAAGCCATTGGTTTTATGTCCGCAGAGCGTTTCAGTTGTGGATTCCCGCCTTCGCGGGAATGACGGACAGGGGTCTGATTGATTTGAGCCGTCTAATGAACCCTATCGCGTAGCGGGAACACCGCTCCTTACTTCCCGTGAAGAACCTGCCCCCGCGAAGGCGAGGGGCGGAAATCCATTCTCGTTCCCACGCTCCTGCGTGGGAACGTATAGCAGAGCGTTTCGTTGATGTGGATTCCCGATTCAACCCTCGGGAAGCAAGGAGCGGCGTTCCCGCTACGCGATAGGGTTAGTTTCTATGACCGTCATTGCCGTGAAATGACGGCAAAGGCAGGGAGTCTCTCACTCGTTATGGCCGTCAGGCTTAGGGCCGCGGAAAAAATAAAGTATCCAGGTTATGCGCAGGATAGTTGTTGGATTCAAGGCGCCAAATCAAGCGCATAAGCAAGCCCTGAATGGGCGCGATAGCCTACTG
>JAUZRH010000073.1 GCA_030950555.1 Mariprofundus sp.
CCAATTCTGCTGGTCTATAAGTCCGCATTCTGCGTTGCCAAATCAGTTACATAGCCCTGCTATGCGCTTGATTTGGCGCCTTGAATCCAAACTTCTATCCTGCGCATAACCTGGATACTTTATTCTTTCCGTGGCCCTAACTACTCAGATCATCCCCTGATTTGCCCGATTTCTGCGTCAAAAATACTCAAGTGCAGGAGCACACTACGTATTTCTTCCTTGAACTCGAACAAATCAGGAGCGACCTGAGCAGTTACAACCATTTTTGTGGGAGGGGTGCTGAGTAGTTACAAATGAGTCATGAAAAACTAACGCGTTGCATGCTCATTATCACTCGTTTGCAAACAGATGCTAGCGCTTTTTATCACTATAATTTTACGTTTATAAAGTGAGCCGACTGCTTTTTTATAAGCCGCCTTACTAATATTAAAAAGCGCTCTAATATCATCCGGCGAACTTTTATCACTAATAGTTAAAGTCCCGCCTTCACGATTCAGTACCTTTAAAATAATATCGCATGCATCATCTGTTTTATCGCGCGCGCGCCTATGCAGGGCTATATCAATTTTACCATCTTCACGTATATTTTTCACAAAACCTTTTAACTTTTCCCCACGCTTGAGAGGCTTTACAAGCTCATGAAGATGAAGCAAGCCCCAGTGACTGTTATTTACAATCATTTTGTAACCAAGATCTGATTTATTTGCAGCAAACAGATCAACTTCTTCACCTACTTCAAATTCACCCTCAGACTCTTCGTAGAGAAAATCATCTAGTCGTGCCGAGGCCACAATCCGTTTACTTTCATCATCGAGATAGACACGCACCACATAACGCTTATCCTCTTCCATCTCATGAATCTGCTCGGAAAACGGTACAAGTAGGTCTTTTGGTAAACCCCAATCCAAAAAAGCTCCCATACGTGTTAACGCTACCACTTTTAGACACGCAAATTCACCGACCATAACGTAAGGTTTTTCAGTGGTCGCAATGAGCCGATCTTCTGAATCACGATAAATGAATACCGATAAATCCTCATCAATTTTCCAACCTCTGGGAATATAACGAAGAGGCAGCAGAATCTCTCCCTGCGAACCACCATCCAAATAAAGGCCGAAATCGACCTCCTTCACTACTCTGAGTCTATTTAACTTGCCTATCTCAATCATCAGAAAACCTCATGGTGCCAATACTGCATGTGACACTCGTAGCTTTATATAGCGAATGATTGTAGAGCACTCGTTGTGACTCTGAATACCACTTACATGCATAGAGTAACAGACAGAGATTGCAAAGAGAGTAAGTTATAGCTGATGTTTTATTCAATAGCTTTCCATAGGTTGAGTATCGTGGATTACTATTCATGTTGGGCCGCGGAAAAAACAGATCATCCCATCTACTGGTCTATAAGTCCGCCTTCCGCGTTGAACAATCAGCCACTTTTTTTATAAGAAACAGCTGCCTATCGTACCCATTCAGGGCTTGCTTATGCGCTAGGTCCTTCACCTTGAAGGCGACACATCCTACGCATAACCGGGATTATTATTCTTTCCACAGCCCTTACCCTCACCCTCATCTTCGGATACCACACAAGATAACTGAATAACCAGCCATGGCCTCCAACCAATTAGCTTACATTACCCCATGCTTACTTTAACCTTCGCCCATGCGCCCCAAACCACCTCCAAGTTTTCTTGCCGGCTATTCATTTGAACTGACAGAGAAGATCAGAGAACTCATTGTGCAGAATCAACTGGGTGAAATCTTATTGCAAAAATATCCACTCAACCACTCGGTGCGCAGTGATAAGGCACTTTATGATTATGTGCTTGAACTCAAGGAAGTACACCTGCGCAATGCAGGACCTCTGCACAGAGTCGCTTTCGATAGCAAACTTATGATCACTCGCAATGCACTCGGTATGCATACCAGCAAATCGCAGGTACATGGAGCAAAACTAAAGGCCAAACGCGAACTACACGTAGCAACCATGTTTAAAGATATGCCGCCAGAATTTTTGCGCATGATTGTGGTGCACGAACTATCACATATAAAAGTAGCGGATCATAACAAGTCATTCTACAAGCTCTGCTGCCATATGGAGCCAGAGTATCACCAGCTGGAATTTGATCTAAGGGTCTACCTCACCTACCTGGAAGCGGCAGGAACCCCACTTTGGCCACATCCCCAGTTCAATGAATAGACCGCACAGAAGTACCCCCTTAAAATCAGGATCAGCAAAGTTCAGATCCACCATCATAACTCCACTTAGGGCCGCGGAAAGAATAAATCATCCACGTGCTGGTCTATAAGTCCGCATTCTGCATTGCCACAGCGTTACTACTAAAGGTAGTAGGCGATCGCGCCCATTCAGGGCTTGCTTATGCGCTTGATTTGGCGCCTTGAATCCAACAACTATCCGGAGCATAATCTGGATACTTTATTCTTTCCTTGGCTCTAAAGCCCCACGCTCATTAGATATAGATTCCCGATTCAACCCTCGGGAATGACGGGCGTAGGAGGTCTATCATAGAGTCATGTTATGGCCGCGCTCACGCAACACAAAAGGCTTTTATCCCGTCATCCCCGAGTGCTTTAATCGGGGATCCATGTAGTGCACAAGTTTGGAGGCGCG
>JAUZRH010000074.1 GCA_030950555.1 Mariprofundus sp.
CGTCACAGTGCATTTGCACGCTGAGGCACTTGCACCCTCTCCCTCCGGGAGAGGGTTGGGGTGAGGGAATCGACTATTTGGCAAAGCCTTTTCCGTCTTAAGAAAAGCCTTCATGTGTAAACTGGAATATGAAGGATGCCGCAGCTTCCTATTGAAAATCGACTTGCCCCATCTACGATCGCTAATCATAAAGTAAGGGCCACGGAAAGCATAAAGTATCCCGATTATGCGCAGGATAGTAGTTGGGTTCAAGGCGCCAAATCAAGCGCATAAGCAAGCCCTAAATGGGCGCGATAGCCTACTGCCTTTAGTAGTAACTCTGTGGCAACGCAGAATCCGGACTTATAGACCCGCAGCATTGGATGATTTATTCTTTCCGCGGCCCTAACTACTCAGGTCATCCCCTGATTTGCCCGATTTCTGCGTCAAAAATACTCAAGTGCAGGAGCACACTACGTATTTCTTCCTTGAATTCGAACAAATCAGGAGCGACCTGAGCAGTTACAACCATTTTTGTGGGGGGGTGCTGAGTAGTTACAAACAAGGAATAGAGCGTTTGATTTGATGTGAATTCCCGATTTGACCCTCGGGAATGACGGGCTGGGGTCCATCAGGTGTTATGGCAGGTTGGAATCTGTGCTTCATCATGCCTGCCCCACGCCTTCGCGGGGGGGGGGGGCAGGCTCTTCGCGGGAATGACGAGAAAAGATATCTTCAAGTTGAATCACTATACTCTTCACACAACCATGCAAAAGATTTTTACGACACCAGCTAGAAAAGCGCCTTATGATTTACGAGCAAGAATTTTTCTTTTGATATTATCAATGGCAGCCGTTGGATTGAGCTCCTTTGGACAGGCTTCCATGCAGTTCATAATTTGATGACATCGATAGAGGCGGAAAGAGTCTTCAAGCTGATCCAAACGCTCTCCCATCGCTTCATCACGTGAATCAGTAATCCAGCGGTTGGCTTGCAGAAGTGCTGCAGGACCAAGAAAACGGTCGCCATTCCACCACCAAGAAGGACAAGCAGTGGTACAACAACCACAGAGGATACATTCATACGAGCCATCCAGCTCAGCGCGCTCAGCAGGGGTCTGTAAGCGTTCATTTTCAGGCACCGGCGATGTAGTTTTCAACCACGGTTGAATTTGACGGTATTGATCAAAAAAATGATCCATATCAACCACCAGATCACGCACCACCTCCATACTCGGTAGTGGCCTGACATGAATAGGCTGCTTCAAGCCAGCCACCGGCGTAATGCATCCCAGACCATTAATGCCGTTGATATTCAGTCCATCCGAGCCACAGGCCCCTTCACCACAGGAACGTCTATAGGTAAGCGTGCCATCTATATGCCATTTAATATAATTCAGCGCATCCAGTAATTTCATGCCGGGGCCGCTAAAAGGCACCTCATAGCTTTGCATAAAAGGTTTTTCATCTTTTTCAGGATCATAGCGAAAGATTGATAGTTTAATGATATCACTCATCAGTACACCCTCTTTTTTGGCGGAAACGATTCCACTGTCATGGGCTTCATGCGCACCGGCTTATAATCTAACTCCACCTTACCATCACGAAGTGAGGCCAGTGTATGTTTAAGCCACGCCACATCATCCCGCTCAGGATAATCATCCCGCGCATGCGCACCGCGTGTTTCAGTACGCGCTAGAGCACCCGCCGCTGCCACACGCGCCAGGGACATTAGATTTTCCAACTCCATTGCCTCAATCAATTCCGTATTGAAGATGCGGCTACTATCGCTTATAGCTGCATTATGCAGCTCTGTCGCCAGTGCCTCCAGTTTTGCCACCCCTTCAGCCATCACCTCCTGCGTGCGATAAACGCTGAAATGTTCTTGCATAATCGTCTGCATCTGCGAGCGAATCTCCGCCAACGGCTTACCCGTACGCTTACCTGCCTTCGCTAACCAGCCATCCACGCGTGCAACACCCTTCTGCCAGCAATCCTTATCCAATTCTGGATGGTAACGATGTTTTTTAAGCCGCCGTATGACCTGATTACCACAGGCACGACCAAAAACAATAATTTCTAGCAGCGAATTACAGCCCAGTCGGTTCGCACCATGCACCGAAGCGCAGGCAGCTTCACCAATAGCATAAAGCCCAGGATACGGCGTTTCACCGTTATCACCATCGCTCACCACCACCTCGCCAAAACGATTGGATGGAATACCGCCCATCGTATAATGGGCTGTCGGTTGCACGGGGATTGGTTCTTTGGTGCAATCTACGCCGGCAAAGCGCAGGGCCAGTTCATGAATATTCGGCAGCTTGGACATAATTAGATCCGCCCCAAGGTGATCGAGTTTGAGCAGAGCATAATCTTTATTCGGACCGCAACCACGCCCCTCTCGCACTTCCAAAGCAATAGCGCGCGATACCACATCGCGACTAGCCAAATCCTTGGCCGTCGGTGCATAGCGTTCCATAAAACGCTCACCTTCACTATTCAGCAAATAACCACCCTCGCCGCGGACACCCTCGGTAATCAACGGGCCGACATCGGCGATACCTGTTGGGTGAAACTGGAAAAACTCCATATCTTCCATTGGCAGACCGGCAGCCAGAGCCAGCGCACCGCCATCACCTGTACAGATATGCGCATTGGTTGTTACCTTGAAAATACGCCCTGCACCACCTGTAGCCAAAATCACGGCCTTGGACTGGAACAGATGATATTCACCTTTGGCAATATCCCAAGCCATCACACCCTGACAACCATCTTCATCGGTAATCAGATCAACGGCAAAATACTCCTGAAAAAATTGACTGCCTGCCCTGAGATTCTGCTGATACATGGTATGTAATATCGCATGACCTGTTCGATCGGCAACCGCACAGGCACGCTTCGCCAGACCACCTTCACCAAACTCGCGCATCTGACCGCCAAAAGCGCGCTGATAAATACGGCCATCTTCCTGGCGAGTAAAAGGCAGACCAAAATGTTCAAGTTCCTTCACGACCAACGGCGCGGCACGACACATATATTCAATGGCATCTTGATCACCTAGGTAATCTGAGCCCTTCACTGTATCGTACATATGCCATAACCAGTGATCTGACACTACATTGCCTAACGAGGCATTAATACCACCTTGCGCGGCTACCGTATGCGAGCGAGTCGGCAAAACCTTGGTAATCACGGCTACCCGATATCCCGCATCGGCCAGTTGCAAAGCACAACGCATACCGGCGCCACCTGACCCGATAATCACCACATCATGAAAATGATGCTCAACCTTATCTGTGGATAAATATCCCATATTACGCCTCCACCCTCATCCGCCCCATGCCCAGATGATCGCCATCCACCAAAGACCAAAACCACTCATTAACACAAGCATTGCGCCAATCAAACTCACTCGCCAGCCGATCACCGAGACATAATCTTCAATGATCACTTTCAAACCCATATAAGCATGAATCATCAAGGCGATGATCAGAATTGTATGCAGTAGGCGGGAGAAGATATTATCAACAAGATCCAACAGGCCGAGCTGATCCACCGCGCCTGTATAAACAAGAATAAGTATAACAAATGGTAAGGGCAGTAAGACCGCCAGCACAACGGCTGATAAACGTTGCATATACCAATCCTTAAAACCACTGCGAGCAGATCCAGACTCTTTCGCCAACTTCATAGCATCACTCCCAACACAACTGCCGCCACAATTGTTGCGGCAATAACCATCCGTGCGGAGTATCTCATCACGCCCCTACTTTCAAACCAGCCAGCATCAATTGACAAGAAACGAATACCATTACAAAAATGATAGAAAAGAGCGACACCAGCCAACCAAAGAGAAAGCTTTCCTAAACCTGAGTGTAACCACACTTGCACTTGCTCAAAATTCTCCACACCGCCTGTCATGCCGTGCAACAGCCATAAATAGAGCGGCACAAACAGCACTAATATCACGCCACTACCCCGGTGGGCCAAACTAGCTACCATGGTTGCTCGCCAACGGTAAATAGATAATCGTGGTGATAATGGTCGTGTTTTCACTCTGCTCTTGTTATCCACCGATACTCCTCCCTTAGTGCTCCATCAGGCTAAGCTATGCCTATAGATTTAGCAGCGCCATAGTTTATTCTGTTATTCAGGGCTTGTCCTTTCCAGTTGTTGGCGCATTTGCGCAATCACAGTTGCCAAATCACGAACCAAATACCAACCCTCCTGTTCTCCTGCCGAACCGTGCAAGCCCACCGCTGCCGCGAGCATCACACCAACATCCATGCCCTTGCTAGCGCATAGAGCCATTTGACGCCCCAACATACCAGCCAACAGATCACCAGAGCCGGCTACGGCCAAATCCGGTGAGCCGGATATATTTATCATTAAATCACCCTGTGGTGAAGCAATAAGTGTCTCGCTTCCCTTCAGCATCACCCAGCAGCGATATAACCTACTCAGGGTAATCACAGCTCTTCTACGGTCTTTTTGAATGGTATTTATAGAGCATTCAAGAAGACGAGCTGCCTCTCCGGGGTGTGGCGTTAACAGCGTTAAGTCATCACGTTCAGCCAAGGTCATTTGTAGTTCTTCATTGATCGCTAGCATGTTCAGCGCCTCAGCATCGAGTAGTAGTGGACAACTCGCCTGCAATAAAGTGAGCAACAAAAAAGAGTGACGATTGGCCCAGCCTGAACCTGCCACAATCACATCAACCTGTTCCCTTACGCCCCCATCTTCATTCAACCAGCATGCCGTAGATTCAGGGTGGACCATCACCTCTAAAGAGCCTGCCGCGACGACCGGATAGATATTATCAGGACAGACCAGACTCACTAAGCCTGCGCCAGCGGCAAAAGCACCTAAAGCAGACAATTGCGGCGCGCCGGCAAAACCTATCGAACCACCAAATATCCAGACGTGCCCAAAATCACCTTTATGTGCGCTATGCGGGCGCTTTGACCATCCAGCTCTGATCATCTGCTCATCTATAAAACAAGCACTCTGAATGTGCATAAATTTATCACCTGAGGGTAAAGCAGCCACAGCATCACAAAGAGTCTCCTCTTCAATACCAATCGGCGCAGCAAGCAATAGTCGTCCCGAATAATCGATCCCCTGGCCCATCCAATAGCCCCACTTGCATGCCGCGATAGGTAGCGTGAAATCTGCTTGAATGGCCCGCCCCAGAACAGCGCCTGAGTCAGCATCTAGCCCACTAGCGATATCAACACTCAGAACAGGGCGATCAAGCGCATTGATCAGCTTTACAGCCTCAGCCATTTTCCCATGCAAAGGCCTACACAACCCTGTACCAAACAGCGCATCCACAACCATCACCGAGCGTAATAGCCAGCGCTTGAGTTCCAGCATATCCTCATCTGTTTCACGCAGCTTGGCACCAGCTTCTATCGCTCGCTCTGCATGGATCAGCAGATCACCGGAAAGCTGCGTCAACGGCGACAATAGCACCACGGTAACGGGCAGTCTTCGCCGACGCAGATAGTAAGCTGCAGCAAAACCGTCCCCACCATTATTACCTGAGCCTACCACAATAACGACACGCCCAAAATCAGGCATGTGCTCCAGCACGGCTGCTGCCACGGCAAAACCAGCTCTATCCATTAAATCAAAACCAGATGTACCCGACTGTATCGTTTGCATATCAGCCCAAGACATCTGTGCTACGCTTAATATATGTGTATTCATCGCTCCTCCTGAAAAGACCCGTACAAAGCAGTTCTATTATCGTTCTACCATGACACTATCATAAGGGCCGCGGAAAGAATAAATCATCCACGTGCTGATCTATAAGTCCGCATGCTGCGTTGCCACAGAGTTACTACTAAAGGCAGTAGGCTATCGCGCCCATTCAGGGCTTGCTTATGCGCTTGATTTGGCGCCTTGAATCCAACGTCTATCCTGCACATAATCTGGATACTTTATTCTTTCCGAGGCCCTTATATCGGTTAGTGCCATGGAGGTGCCAGCTTTTGTTGGTATCTTTTTTGGTGCATGGTGATGGATATCAAAAGTACCATCACAAATACCAACTAATTTACCGAACCTAGTGGTACACTGTAGGATATGGGAACAATCAGGCAAGAAAAAAGCCAGTAAGCATAAGGCTTACTGGCTTTTTCGGTCCTATGTCGGACGATGTAGTGGTGGGCGGAGAGGGAATCGAACCCCCGACACGAGGATTTTCAGTCCTCTGCTCTACCGACTGAGCTATCCACCCGACTATCCCTTTCGGGAGCGCGCATTATGGCGAAGAAAATAGGAAATGCAAGCATTAATATAACGATATTTTTTAGTCATGACATGAATACATCGTTTG
>JAUZRH010000075.1 GCA_030950555.1 Mariprofundus sp.
GGGGCAGTTAATCGCCGCTCATGGGTTTTGCAAGTGGCTCTCTAGTATAGAGACTATTTGGATCGCAATCTCCTGAACTCCAATAAAATAAGCAAATAATGAGAGTAAAAACAGCAATTTCCAATATTAGTCTAAACCCCAATATCCTTTGCAGCGTGGTACATTTATTTCTGCAGCTCTAAACTTACCCTCTTACATTTAACATCGAAACAGATAGCCTTTGGCATATAGTGATTCAAGTATGCGTTTTCCGTCATTCGTGAGCAGCATGACAAAAATTATCGCATTCGATATAAAAGGAGATCCCCATGACTGACTACAACATCAATCCAGGCGATACAGCACCCGCAGAGATTGTCTTAAACTGCTGGCCCGAAGGATCATTAAAATTATCTGATTTGACCGGCCAGTGGGTCATCTTATATTTTTATCCAAAAGACAGTACCCCCGGCTGCACGACTGAATCATGTGCTTTTCGTGATGCACTTGCCGATTTTAGCGCTGCTAGTGCTGTCATACTTGGTGTTTCACGAGACTCCGTAAAATCCCATGCTAATTTCACTACGAAACAAGCTCTGAATTTCACCCTACTCTCTGATCCGGATGAAACACTTTGTCGCGCTTTTGATGTGATGCAGATTAAAAAACTCTATGGTAAAGAGTCTACCGGTGTAGAGCGGTCTACCTTCATCATCAATCCTGAAGGAGATATTGCCCAAGCATGGCGCAAGGTTCGCGTCAAAGATCATGTTGAAAATGTTTTAAGCACACTCAAAGAACTTCAATCTTAACTGATGCTTCGCGGGAAAAATATCCTTTTGGGCGTTGGCGGTGGCATTGCAGCTTACCGTACAGCTGAACTGGCCCGTTTACTTATAAAACAAGGAGCGGAGGTGCGCTGTGTAATGACTCGCTCTGCCTGTGAGTTTATCACACCCTTAAGTTTTCAAGCCCTGACTGGAGAGAAAGTCCACACAGAGTTATTTGATTTAACAAGCGAGCAGGCTATGGGTCATATTCAACTGGCGCGTTGGGCTGATGCTATCATCATTGCCCCCGCAACAGCGGGAGTGATTTCGCGCCTAGCCCACGGCATTGCCGATGATTTACTAAGCACCATCATGCTCGTAGCCAAAATTCCAGTACTCTTGGCACCGGCAATGAACCCATCCATGTGGCATGCCGACGCAACTAGAGCCAATGTTATATCATTAAAACAACGTGGTATGGCGTTTATTGGCCCGACTTGTGGAGAGCTGGCTTGTGGAGAGAGTGGCGCAGGCAGGCTAAGTGAACCAAGCGCCATTATTTCCGATCTACTTTCCCTACTGACAAACAAACAACTTGTAGGCGAGCGCTGGGTCATCAATGCCGGCCCCACTATCGAGGCATGGGATGAAGTCCGCACCTTGAGTAATCGTGCCACGGGTACATTAGGCGCCCTTCTAGCCAGTCAAACTGCCATGATGGGGGCTGACGTCACACTCATTGCAGGGCCGGGCACCCCTTTATCGCATCCATCTGTTAAGCGTGTCGATGTTGAATCAGCAGCCGAGATGCTTACAGCCTGCCAGTCAGCAGGCCAAGGTGCACAGGTTTTTATTGGCACAGCCGCCGTCAGTGATTTTCGTTTTGCCCAGCGGTCCAAAGGCAAGATCAAGCGAGGTGATACGCATTTAATGCAGGTTGAGCTGCTTGCCAATCCAGATATTATCGCTGAAATAGCCCATCTGGAGAAACGTCCAGTAAAAGTCATTGCCTTTGCCGCCGAAGCAAAAAACCACACAAAAAACGCTCGCATAAAACTACTAAAAAAAGGTGTTGATGCTGTAATCGCTAACGACATTAGCAATATGGGCGCGGCCAAAGGTGGCGGCTGGTTCCTAAGTCACGAGCATGAGATAAAGTTAAACTCCGGCAGCAAACAGATGTTAGCAGAAGCTATTATTGATCAAATCATAGGGTTGGATATATGAACAACAAACCGAATATTCAAATATTACGCTTAGCTCATGGCGAGGGAATTGAACTTCCCTTTTACGCCTCCACTCATGCCGCAGGTGCTGATTTGCGGGCGGCCATTGCTGAAGATATCACTCTCCTAGCGGGCGCACGCCATCTTATAAAAACGGGTTTCTGCATGGCACTGCCCGATCATTATGAGGCCCAAATTCGACCCCGTTCCGGCCTTGCTCTAAAACAGGGCATCACAGTACTCAATAGCCCAGGCACCATTGATGCCGACTACCGCGGAGAAATCGGTGTCATTTTAATCAACCACAGCGATCAACCCTTCACCATTCATCGTGGTGATAGAATTGCCCAAATGATTATTGCACCATACGTGCAAGCAAGTTTTAACAGCGTCGAGAAACTGCCTGAGACGCAACGAGGCAGCGGCGGCTTTGGCTCATCCGGTCATAAATAGATACATCATACCGACGCATCTACACCATCTCTTTGCAAATAGTAAAAAATTCTGTTCGTATTAAACCCTCATAGGGATATGTTGTTTGATTTTAACGATTCAACACTTTAATCATTGCGTAGGGTGCTTATTTCTGCGACGCAAAGTTTTTGACGATGTTTTTTTATAGGCACGGCATCGTTAATTTAAATTTTATGCCCATGTTAGTTGTAAACTGTGAGGAATAAAAAAATGAGACTTCTAATTACACTGCTTTTATCTATCGCTTTAACACCAATAAGTTATGCTGCTGCCGGCAAAACAGATGCCGCCACACCTGATGCGATGCAGCACCTAGTAACAGCACCTAAAATTGACTTTGCCAAATTACGGGATCCTTTTGTCTCCTATTTAGCTAGTGCCGCCTCACGTGGCGAGAGTGCCTTGAAAGCAAACCAACTCCGCCTGTCTAGCCGCCAACGCGAACCATTAGAGGATTTTGATTTAGATGGACTAAAGTTAGTGGCAATCTTCAGCATGGGTGGAGAACGTGTTGCGATGGTAGAAGATGGAACCAATAAGGGTTACGTGATTCATCAAGGGAACTATCTCGGACGCCATGGTGGAAAAATCGATAGAATCACCACTAGCACGGTATTTTTAACGGAACAAACATTGAATCCAGCCGGTGATGTCATCAACCGACAGGTCACCCTCACCCTCAACGAAGTCAATCAATAAAGATCAATGGCTCGCATGACTAGCCGAGAGGTCCGGATTTTTTTTAAACATCTACAATCCATCGATCCGGAACCTGTTACCGAACTAAACTATAGCAATGATTTCGAGCTTTTAGCCTCTGTCATGCTATCAGCTCAATCCACCGATATCGGCGTCAATAAAGCAACAGCAAAACTGTACCCAGTCGCCAACACACCTCAAGCCATACTAGATCTCGGCGAAGAAGAACTCAAAACGTATATCTCAAGCCTCGGCCTCTACAACAGTAAGGCCAAACATTTGATGCAAACCTGCAGAATGCTCGTAGACCAGCACCAGAGCGCCGTACCAAACAGTCGTAGCGATCTGGAGGCACTGCCCGGCGTAGGCAGAAAAACAGCCAATGTCGTATTAAACATCCTCTTTAACCAACCAACCATGGCGGTCGATACTCATATTTTCCGGGTTGGAAATCGCACTGGCATCGCCCCCGGAAAAACCGTATTGGAAGTAGAGAAAGGACTACTCAAAGCCATCCCGGATGAATTCATGCAACACGCACATCATTGGCTAATCCTGCACGGTCGCTATACCTGCACAGCCCGCAAACCGCACTGCCTCAGTTGCGCTGTCTCGAGCCAATGTCACTGGCCTGAAAAACTCACCGCCATCCTCTAAGATCCAGATACTCTAAAACTAGATTTTTTCACTTTGGGGACGCTGCTAGGCTGTCGAAACACAGAGATATTTGGGCATCCGTCATTAACTATTTGGCGCATCTTAAGTGGAAAATCGAGGGACGTACTTGAACTCAGCTAGTTTATGTTCAAAACGCAAATAAAACCTTCGACTATTAAGGACAGCCATAAAACAGTCAAAGGCTTTCCACCACAGAGTTACGAAGGGCACGAAGACAATCATTATCATAAATGAACATGTTTAATTAAAGGGACATCTTTATATTCCTGTCTTACCCCTACTATGAATGGTGCTAAAATAATCACAACGCCAACCTATAAAAACTGAAACATCGAGTAAAAAAAATTAAAGCCTTGCCATCCTCAAACTCCTTCGTACACTGCGCAGCTAACTGCCAACAAAAGTACCAACAAAGCACCTAGTAGGCGTTCTATCATATATTTAGTCAAACAATAAAGCGTTTAACTATATGAAAAAAA
>JAUZRH010000076.1 GCA_030950555.1 Mariprofundus sp.
ACTGATTCTGAAATCGCTGCATCAGGCGGGTGACTTTATTATCTGTGGTGACTCCAACCAGATTGTGCACCCTAACTTTTTTTCATGGGCAAAGATAAAAAGCTTTTTTTATCGTCAGCATGGTGCAGGGCAGGGGCAGCCGCGAGAGCTGGTAACGGTGCTTAATACCAATTATCGCAATTCACCGGAAGTGACTGAGGTCGCTAATCGTCTACTTAAAATTAAGAATGCACGCTTTGGATCCATTGATAAAGAGAGTAATTATCTGGTTCAAAGTAATGCTCATAATCAGGGAAATATCTCATTTTTACAGGATAATCCGGCTATCAAGCAGGAAATTGAGAAAAAAACAGCTCATTCCACCCGCTTTGCCATTGTGGTGATGCGCGAAGAGCAGAAAGAGGAAGCACGCAAGTTCTTTAGTACCCCGCTGATCGTCTCTGTGCAGGAGGCCAAAGGGCTGGAGTATGAAAATATTATTCTCTATAACTTTGTCTCATCTGATATTCAACGTTTTGCCACCATTGCCGAAGGGGTTGAGCCATCAGACTTGTTGGTCGATGAATTAAGTTATGCACGCGTAAAAGATAAGAGTGATAAATCACTGGAAATATATAAGTTTCATATTAACGCTCTTTATGTGGCGATGACGCGTGCTATTCAGAATATGTATCTGATTGAAAGTGAGCCGAACCACGCACTCTTACAGTTGATGGGATTGCATGATGCACAGCCGTCACTGCAGATGGCTGAACAGAGCTCATGTTTTGAAGAGTGGCGAGAAGAGGCGCGAAAGCTTGAATTACAAGGTAAAAAGGATCAGGCCGATGAAATTCGCAGTCGTATTCTTAAACAGAAAGAGATCAGTTGGACACCGCTGGTTGGTGCGTCGCTGGACGCCCTTTATGAACAGGCGATTACCAATCATCATAAAAAATCTAAATTGGCTCTATTTGAATATGCACTATTGCATCATAAAGGGCTTTATTTAAAAGCTCTGCTGGATGTTGATTTTTCACCCGTGAAAAACAGTGAAAAAGGATTGGAATTACTGAATAAAAAATATTTCATGTCCTATACATTCAAGAACCATAACGCTTTGCTGCGTAAGGTAGATCAATATGGCGTCGATTTTCGGGATCAGTTTAACCATACGCCGCTGATGTTGGCGGCTCGTTTCGCCAACGCTGATCTTGTTGGGGTGCTGGTTGATATTGGCGCGGATAGAGAACTGGTAAATAATAATGGTTTCAATGCGTTTCAGATTGCCTTGGAGCAGGCTTGCTTATCACCTGCCTACGCTAGCCGATCACTGCCTGAAATTTATCAGCAACTAGCGCCTGCCGAGATCACCTTGCAGGTGGATGGCAAACTGATCAAACTGCTTCGTCATACTATGGAATATACATTGTTGAGTGTGATGATGGCGAGTTTTCACCATATTGTGCCGAATGCGTGGCATAATCGCAGAGCTGTGTTTAACTCTAAGAATTTAACCCATTTGTTAAGCTCTTTCCCAGACGCCATCTTGCCACCGCATAGAAAAAAACGGCAATATATATCTTCGATGTTGTCGAAAAATGAGCGATGTCGTGATGACCGTTATAATAGGAAAATTTTTAAACGGGTTAAACATGGGCAGTATCTGATCAATGCCAATGTTTCTATTCGCATTCATGATCAATGGGTGAATATTTATAACTTACTACCACTCGATGAACTCGTTTATTTTCCGAATAGTTCATTGGAGAAATGGGGTTGGGAAAGCTATCAAAGGGCTGATGGTTTCAATAAAGAAATAAAAATCTTGATTGACTATCTGCATGTCAATAGTGATGAAACATGGTCATCTTAGTCCGATTATTGGCAAGACTAAGGGTCACGAAAAAATAAAATATCCCATTCTACGGGTCTATAAGCTTGCCTTCTGCGTTGCAGAACTAGTTACTATTGAAACAATAAGGCCTATCGCGCCCATTCAGGGCTTGCTTATGAGCCTGTTTCTGCGCCTTGAATCCGAGCTTCTATCCGGTGCACCATTTGGATGATTTATTATTTCCGAGGCCTTATGATGTATAAAAATGCGCTGATTGTTGAAGGTGGAGCCATGCGCAGCGTGTTTTCTGCAGGTCTGCTGGACGGGTTTATGCAAAAGCAGTTTAACCCCTTTGATCTGTGTCTGGGTGCGTCCGCCGGTGCAAGCAATCTGGTGATGTTTTTGACCGGTAAACAACAGCGCGGTCTGCATTTTTTCCTCGATGTTGCCCGGCATAGGGAATTTATCAGCTTTGCACGTTTTTTGCGTGGCGGGCATCTGATGGATATGCAATGGCTGTTTGATATGATTGCCCGCGCTGAACTGGATTTGGCCCTGCTGGAGAATCAGCCTGTACCGCTGTTGATCTGTGCAACGGATGTTTGCAGCGGAAAGCCTGTGTATATTCCTGCAAAAGCTAAAACTGTGATGGCGGCGTTGAAGGTATCGATGAGTTTGCCTCTGATCTATCGGGAGTTTGCCCTTTTTCAGGGACGCGAGATGACCGATGGCGGTATGGCTGATGCAATCCCTGTTCATGAAGCAATACGCAGAGGTGCAAAAAATATTATGCTGGTGCGCTCACGACCAGCATCCTATATCAAGAAAGATAGTCCGGGGCATCGATACATACGTTGGAAACTAAAAGCTTACCCTGCACTTGTGTCTGCGATGGAAGGGCGTGTTCAGCGCCATCAGGCTATTATTCGGCTGATTCAAACACCGCCA
>JAUZRH010000077.1 GCA_030950555.1 Mariprofundus sp.
CCAATTCTGCTGGTCTATAAGTCCGCATTCTGCGTTGCCAAATCAGTTACATAGCCCTGCTATGCGCTTGATTTGGCGCCTTGAATCCAAACTTCTATCCTGCGCATAACCTGGATACTTTATTTTTTCCGCGGCCCTTACGTAGAATCTTTTTTTTTGGTCTGACCCGAAAATAACAGTATGTCAATAAGTCAAGCCTGCCCCCCCCCCGTCCTAACCCCGTCTTCCGACTAAAGTCGAACCCCCAAGACCATCTTTAAGAGCGGCAGTCGCAGGCGGGGTGCGTCGTTCTGCAAGAACGGTGAGGTAGTTTTTTATTTGTTGGATATGGTCAGGCCAGCATCGTATGCACAAGCGTAGCATTAGAAGGGGCTCCCATCTTTCCTCTCTGTTCCTTTATATTCTTAGCGGAGAATGGTTCTGAATATTTGCCATATTAGAACTGATGGGTGGCCAAAAGGCGAGCTTTGGAGGCGGCAGACTTAGCGCTTGCTTTCTGTTGGGGCTTTGTTTCGCTATCATTGCGGCCAGCGAATTATTGACGAGGTGATGATTGCATGGATAAGCGACTGATTGGTGAAGGATTAACCTTTGATGATGTACTTCTGGTGCCTCAAGCGAGTAATGTGATGCCGAGAGAGGTTGATATTTCATCGCAGCTGACGCGCAACATACGTTTGAATATTCCCGTTGCTTCAGCGGCAATGGATACAGTGACTGAATCTGCATCGGCTATTGCCTTAGCTCAAGAGGGTGGTATTGGCGTAATTCATAAAAATCTCACCCCTGCGCAACAAGCGGCAGAAGTGCGATGTGTGAAGCGTTTTGAAGCGGGTGTGGTGCAGAATCCCTTAACGGTTCGTCCCGATGCGACGTTGGAAGAAGTGCGCAACTTGGCTGCAGAAAACAATTTTTCCGGATTTCCTGTGCAGGATGCTGATGGCAAGGTTTGCGGTATTGTAACCAATCGTGATATCCGCTTTGAGCTGGATCCTAGCAAAAAAGTAGCGGAGATGATGACGCCTAGAGAGCGCTTAGTTACGGTAGCACAGGGCGTAGAGCTGGCTATCTGTAAAGAACTGTTTAGCGAACATCGTATTGAGAAGTTGCCGGTGATTGATGAGGCCGGTTACCTTAAGGGGATGATAACGGTTCGCGATATTGAAAAATCAAAAGCATTTCCTAATGCTGTGCGTGATAGCTTGGGTCGGTTGTTGGCGGCGGCGGCTATTGGTGTGGGCGATAAAGAGTTGGCCCGTTTTGAAGCACTATTTGACGCGGGTGTGGATGCCGTGGTGGTAGATACGGCCCATGGTCACTCTCGAGGGGTGATTGAACAGGTGCGTGAGTTGAAAAATAAATATGGCGACCGTATTCAGATTATTGGTGGTAATATTGCCACACCGGAAGCGGTATGTGATCTGATTGATGCTGGTGCTGATGCTGTGAAGGTGGGTATTGGTCCTGGTTCTATTTGTACAACACGTATGGTTGCTGGTGTTGGCGTGCCTCAATTGACGGCTGTGATGAGCTGTGCTGATGCTGGACGTGCGGCCGGCGTACCTGTGATTGCTGATGGTGGCATGAAGTTTTCAGGCGATTTTTCTAAGGCCATGGCGGCAGGGGCCTCTACTTGCATGTTTGGCTCGATGTTTGCAGGTACTGAAGAGGCGCCTGGCTCAAAAATTCTATATCAGGGACGTACCTATAAAGCCTATCGCGGTATGGGCTCAGTAGGCGCGATGCAGCAGGGTAGTAAAGATCGTTATTTTCAGGGTGATGTAGATGAGGCGATGAAACTGGTTCCGGAAGGAATTGAAGGTCGCGTCTCTTATAAAGGGCCGTTGGGTGATATTCTGCATCAGTTAGTCGGTGGTTTGCGCGCCGCTATGGGTTACACCGGTTCCGCTTCTATTGCGGATCTACATGAACGGGCACGGTTTATTCGCATCACGGGTGCGGGTTTGCGTGAGTCTCATGTGCATGATGTAACGATTACTGAAGAAGCGCCCAATTATCGGCAAGATTCCTGAAACGGAGTATTGCTCCCCTACATGGCGTTTTTTGTGGCGACTTATGCCGCATCTTTCCGACTTATACGATGATTCCCCTATTTTAAAGGATTGATATACGATGGATAAAATACTTATTCTAGATTTTGGTTCGCAATATACGCAGTTGATTGCTCGCCGTGTGCGTGAAGCGGGTGTGTTTAGTGAGCTGCATCCGTGGGATATGGACGCAGAAGCGATTCAAGCGTTTAACCCTTCCGGTATTGTTCTCTCGGGTGGCCCGAACTCGGTAACGGATGATGAAACACCGATGGCTGCTATGCAGGTGTTTGAGCTGGGCGTGCCAGTATTAGGTATCTGCTATGGCATGCAGACCATGGCCAGTCAGTTAGGTGGCGGTGTTGAAACGGGGCATGCTGGTGAATTTGGTTATGCTCAAGTGCAAGGGTCTGACTCAACACTTCTGCGTGGCATTGAAGATAAAGATGGTGGCTTGCTCGACGTTTGGATGTCACACGGTGATAAAGTAACCGAGCTGCCAGAAGGCTTTAAAGTGATCTGCAGTAATGATTCAACACCAGTTGCGGGTATGGCAGATGAGTCGCGCCATTTTTATGCCTTGCAGTTTCACCCAGAAGTGACGCATACACATCAGGGTGAGGCGATTATCTCCCGTTTTGTGCATGAAATATGCGGTTGCAGTGCTGACTGGACGATGCCGAACTATATTGACGAAGCAGTTGCGCATATCCGCGCCCAAGTGGGTGAGGAAGAGGTGATTCTGGGGCTATCCGGTGGCGTTGACTCCTCTGTTGCCGCAGCGCTTCTGCATCGTGCTATCGGTGACCAACTCACCTGTGTGTTTGTCGATAACGGTCTGCTGCGCCTGAATGAGGCGGAGCAGGTGATGCAAACCTTTGCTGAAAACCTTGGTGTGAAAGTGATCCATGTGGATGCAAGCGATGCGTTCCTTACACACCTGACCGGGGTGACTGATCCAGAGGCGAAGCGCAAGATTATTGGTAGAGAGTTTGTTGAGGTTTTCCAGCAGGAGTCGGCCAAATTGCCGCAAGCCAAATGGCTGGCGCAGGGAACAATTTATCCCGATGTGATTGAGTCGGCTGGTGGCAAACATAAGAAAGGTCATACGATTAAGAGTCATCACAATGTAGGCGGCTTGCCAGAAACACTGCACTTGAAGCTGTTGGAGCCACTGCGCGAGCTTTTTAAAGATGAAGTGCGTAAATTGGGTGTGGCACTTGGATTGCCTGCTGAGATGGTTTATCGTCACCCCTTCCCGGGGCCGGGGCTCGGCGTGCGTATTCTAGGTGAAGTGAAAAAAGAGTATGCCGATCTGTTGCGCCGTGCGGATGCTATTTTTATTGAAGAGTTGCATACCTCTGGCTGGTATCAGAAGACTTCGCAGGCTTTTGTGGTCTTTTTACCAGTGAAGTCGGTAGGGGTGATGGGGGATGGGCGCACTTATGAGTGGGTCGTGTCGCTCCGTGCCGTGGAAACGCAGGACTTTATGACGGCCCACTGGGCTGAACTGCCCTATGCGCTGCTGGGCAAGGTTTCCAATCGTATTATCAATGAGGTGCGTGGTATCAATCGCGTCGTGTATGATATATCCGGTAAACCCCCAGCAACGATTGAGTGGGAGTGAGCTTCGCCTAAGGGATGCTGCTTATGTTCATTGACAGTTCAGCTTCTTGATCAAGTATTGGGCAGATAAAGTTATAAAAAATTTCAAATAGAACGCTATTTGCAAAACTCTGAGTGGATGAGTGGTAATCCCACGTCGAGTGTGTTTATAGGCTAGAATGAAGGGTATGGTTGTTCCATACGCTGAAATGCTAGCCTATAAATACGCCGTAGTGGGGGAGCCAACCGCTGCTCAGGCGTTTTGCAAGTGGTTCTAAATTATACAAATATTGGAGATACTCATGAAAAGGACCATTATTGCATCGGTATGTGTAGCTATGCTGGCGGCTTGCTCGCAGCAGGCCGAGGTAAAAAAAGAGCCGGCTGCTCTGAATCTGGATAGTGATAAGGCTAAGCTCAGTTATGCGATTGGTATGGATATTGGCTCATCGCTGAAATCCCTGTCAACTGAGTTTGATCGTTCTGTGCTGATTGCCGCGGTCAATGATCGTCTGGATGGTAAAGAGATGAAGCTAAAAGATGAAGCCGCTGGTAAAGTGAAGCAGGCATTCTTCAAAAAGCAGGCAGAGAAAAAAGCTATCGAGCAGAAAGCTGCAGGCGACAAGAATAAAGTAGCGGGCGAAAAGTTTTTAGCTGAAAATGGCAAGAAGAAGGGTGTGACAGTCACAGCTAGTGGCCTGCAGTATGAAGTGCTAAGAGCAGCAGATGGTGCGAAACCAGCAGCTACAGATACGGTGAAGGTACACTATCGCGGTACCCTATTAGATGGTACGGTGTTTGATTCTTCATACAAACGTGGTCAGCCTATTACCTTCCCACTTAATGGTGTAATCAAGGGCTGGACGGAAGGCGTGCAGCTGATGCATGTTGGTTCTAAATATAAGTTTGTTATTCCATCCGATCTTGCTTATGGCGCGCGCGGTGCTGGTGCAACGATAGCTCCAAATAGCACCTTGATTTTCGAAGTAGAGCTGCTGGACATTGAAACGAAAAAAGATAAAGCTAAATAATAGAAACAGGCTTATGACGGGAGTGGGGCTTTGAGGTCAGAGCGACGACTAGTTGCGCAAGTGTGACTATCTCAGCCGGCTGCTCCCAAGCTTAAGGGCCGCGGGAAAAATAAATCATCCATTTATACGGGTCTAAAGCCTCGCCTTCAGCGTTGCAGAATCAGTTACTACTAAAGGCAGTATAGGCTATCGCGCCCATTCAGGGCTTGCTTATGCGCCAGATTCAACGCCTTGAATCCAAGCTTTTATCCTACGCATAACTTGGATACTTTAGTACTTCCGTGGCCCTAACGTAACCGAGATGTTGCGGGACTAAAAGGCCACCATAAACGGCCATGCTCTTAGGGCCGCGGAAATAATAAAACATCCAATTCTACTGGTCTATAAGCTCGCCTTCTACGTTGCAGAAACAGTTACATAGGCCCAGCTATGCGCCTGTTTCTGCGCCTTGAATCCAAACTTCTATCCTGCGCACCTTTTG
>JAUZRH010000078.1 GCA_030950555.1 Mariprofundus sp.
ACATCCACGTGCTGGTCTATAAGCTCGCCTTCTACGTTGCAGAAACAGTTACATAGGCCCAGCTATGCGCCTGTTTCTGCGCCTTGAATCCAACAACTATCCTGCGCACCTTTTGGATGTTTTATTATTTCCGAGGCCCTATAATAAGTCGATCAAAACGCATAGCAGAAAGGAAGGTTAAATATTATGAGTAACGCCCGTAAAGGATTATCACAAATCTGGAGCATAATTCAAGCATCGCTTTTCCCGAAGCTTGAAGAGAGCCTCGGACCACTCTCAATGACGGGGTCAGGCATGACTTATTGACATTTAAACATGTGGATTGATTCACTGATGACGTTTTGATCCACGTGATGTATACTCCATTGGTCACTGAAATAGCGCGGTAGGGTGCAGGGATGCGAGCAATGGCATTATTGTTGTACTCATAGGGATGCTGATGCTGGCCTCGTTAGCCGAGCGTGGGCGTAATCTGCTATTCATCGGGCAGCAGGAAGGCTTAGGATATGATATCGGTGGTAGACAATAATCACAACAAATGAAGGCGCAGAAACGTCAGAAGGTTTTATATGTCAATAAGTCAAGCCTGGCTCGGTCATTTCGATATTTACAAGTATAGGATGAAGGGCCAGAAACTTCCGCTCGTCATTCCCGAGGGTTAAGTCGGGAATTTAGCTCAAGGAAACGCTCTGCTTATGGATTCCCGCCCCACGCCTTTGCGGGGGCAGGTTCTCCATGAGAATGACGGGCATCATGTTTAAATTACGATACCATGTGGAGAGAGGAAAGAGGAAATGTTTAGTTTTCATCATGTTGCATTAAGTGTAGAAAACCTGGATGCATCCATTGCGTTTTATGGTGTGTTTGGTTTTTTAGAAGTTTACCGTTGGCATGCTGAGCAGGGCGATCTTTGCATCGTACATTTGAAACAGGGCGAAGCTTTGCTGGAGTTATTCTGTTTTAAAAAGGCGGATGCAGCCCCTGACTCATCCCATACATTGAGTAGAGATCTGCCGCGTATTGGTATTAAACATTTTGCCCTCTCTGTGGGCGATATTTATGCAGCCAAGGGGCATCTGCAGCAGTTAGGTTTGGCTGAGGGTGTTGATGTGGTCAAAGGGCGAACAGGGGTTGAGTATTTTTTTCTTAAAGACCCTAGTGGTATTTTACTGGAAGTTGTGCAAGATAAGCGCCTGTTGTGATCAGAAATAAAAAAGATAAGAGAGCCATATGACGATATTGAATCCGCTTTGTGAAATCCCTACCCGGAATATCTTTAAAAAAGGAGATATATTTGTCCTTTTTGGGGAGCTATTTGGTCGTGGTTACGCAAATGGCTTGGTTGATGAGGCACGCAAGGCAGGCATGACAATTGTGGGTCTCACTGTGGGACGGCGTGATGAAAATGACCAATTGCGTCCACTCAATGATGAGGAGTTAGCGCTTGCTCAAAGTAATCTTGGTGGCAATATTATTAATATTCCAATGATGGCAGGTTTTGATCTTGATGCTGCTGAAGGTGAGCCGACACCGACGGACCTGCTTGCCAAAATGAGTCTTAAAAGCTGGCAGGAAGATAAGCTTGATTGGGACTATATTGAATCGTGCCGAAAAATAGGTGTGGATCGGTTTAAGCATTCGATGGCGCAGGTGGTCGTTCAGTTAGAGGAGATGATCCCTGATGGTTCAAATGTTTATTTTGCGCATACGATGGCGGGCGGCATTCCCAAAGTGAAGTTGTTTCTGGCGATTGCCAATCGGGTGTATAAAGGCCGAGGTGTTCGTTTTAATTCCTCTAAGACACTTATTGAAAGTGATTTGGGTAAGTTTATTTTGATGAACTTTGATGAGGTGTCAGCGAATACGTTTGATTACCTGATCGAGTCTACCAATATGTTGCGCAAGCGTCTGGAGAAGAGTGGAGGAGAAGTCTGCTACAGTGCCTATGGCTATCACGGTAGCGAAATTTTGATCAATGATGAGTATTGTTGGCAGAGCTATAGTAACTATACACAAGGATATGCCAAGATGCGTTTGGAGTCGATTGCCGAGGCGGCTTGGGACCAGGGTATTAACGCCACGATATTTAATTGCCCTGAGATCCGTACCAACTCATCCGATATTTTTGCAGGTGTTGAACTGTCACTTTTCCCTCTACTCAAATCATTGAAGCGAGAGGCGGGTGGCCAGTGGGCCGATGAACAGTGGGATTTATGCCGAAACTTGCTAGCTGAAGGAAATACACTTGAGGGACTACTTGAGATTATAGAAGCTTACAATGACAATGAGGTGATAGTGACCTATCGTAACTATGAGTTATGGCCTATGGATAACAGTGAGCAGTTGGCAGAGGTGATGATTGGCACATCGGGTGCAATAACGGCAATGCACAAAGATAAAAATAGTTTGATTACGGATCTTCTGAGTAGCTTGGTGTTGGAAGGGACAGGGCCGCTAATATTTCATGAAATGTCAGCGCCAACAGCACCGGTATTGTGGTTGAATCATGATATTATCGCTAGACAGCTGAATATAATGCATAACGAATAATCGTGCGGCTTTGAAAGAAGAGCCTGCGCATCACAAAGAAACCCGTCACAAGGTAAAGAGTATGGGATATGCGGCCCAAGCCCTGGATGAGTAAGAAGGCTTAGTTTAACGATGAATGAAGGGTTTTCGCCTGCTGGCCTTGAAAATATAAAAAGAGAAAACAAGATGAGTAATAAGCAGTTGAATGATATTGTTGTCAAGGCAACCGCAGCCGATGATGTGCAGCGTGGTGAGGTTATTCAATCGCTGTGGAGCGGTTACGGCGAGATCGTGCGCTATAGTTTGAGCGGTGCTGAATTTTCCAGCGCAGTACTGAAACATGTGAAGTTTCCTTCCCTAGTGAGCCATCCGCGAGGGTGGCACAATGATCTTTCGCATCAACGTAAAGTAAACTCGTATGAGGTGGAGATGGCCTGGTATCAGAACTGGGCAGAACGCTGTGATGATCGTTGCCGAGTGCCCCAGTGCTATGCATCGGAAACAGTGGGTGAGGAGCATCTGATTGTGTTGGAGGATCTGGATGCGGTGGGTTTTCCACGGCGCAGAACGGCACTGGATCTAGAAGGTGTGCAGGTTTGTTTAGGCTGGTTGGCTAATTTTCATGCTCTGTTTATGGGCGAGGATCCTGTTGCTCTTTGGTCGACCGGTAGCTATTGGCATCTAGCGACCCGCCCCGATGAGTTGGATGCGATGGATGATGATGCCTTACGTGATGCCGCGCCGGTGATTGATTCGAAGTTAGGTCGTGCAACGTTTCAGACGTTTATTCACGGTGATGCTAAATTGGCAAACTTTTGCTTTTCAGCAGATGGCAAGCAAGTTGCCGCTGTTGATTTTCAGTATGTAGGTGCTGGCTGTGGTATGAAAGATGTGGCTTATTTTTTTAGCAGCTGCCTGAGTGATGATGACCATGAAAAATATGCATCACTGCTATTGGATGATTATTTTATCTTGTTGAAAGAGGCGCTTCTGTGGCGTGAGTCTAGCATTGATTTTGCAGCGCTGGAACAAGAATGGCGAGCGCTCTTTCCGGTGGCTCAGACCGATTTTTATCGTTTTTTAGCGGGCTGGATGCCAGCCCACTGGAAGATTAATGATTACACTAAGCGCGTTGTCCAATCAGTGCTGTCATGATTCAAGCTTGAAAAGATATATTGGCATCCTTCCTTCACCAACTATAAAAAAATAGTTAACGCTTCAAGTTAGCTCACAGCTGAAAGATGTCTCTTCATCTTCCGTAAGCCAGATGAATCATGGACGTTTTTTATTCCTCGTTCCCACGCTCCTGCGTGGGGATGCATAAGCAGAGCGTTTCAGATATGGATTCCCGACTCAACCTTCGGGAATGACGGTCTATTGCAGTGAAATGACGGCAAGGGCAGGGAGTCTCTTACTCGTTAGGGCCGTAAGGCTTAGGCCGGGAGATTATGGGGATTGAGGTTAAACAGCTTGTTGAATAAAAAATATTATAACCGAAAGCATCTCGTAAT
>JAUZRH010000079.1 GCA_030950555.1 Mariprofundus sp.
GGTTTAGGCGCTAGGAAGATGTTGAATAAATAAGTGCTTCCCAGATGCTACGCTTTGCTATTAAGATTGCCCATAATTTAGGCAGCAGGATGCATACCCGATGAATAAACCCTTACTTCCCGGCTTCACGTTGGGTAACTACATGATTGATGAACCGCTGGTGTTGGCGCCAATGGCGGGCATTACTGACCTGCCCTTTCGGCGGATCTGTAAGGGTTTTGGGGTTGGCTTGATGGTAACCGAAATGATCGCGTCACGGGCTGTTGATATGGGCCGTGAACGGACCCAGCGCATGGCTGAATTGGGCGATGATGAGCATCCGGTCTCTATCCAGATTGCCGGTTCCGATCCTGAGTTTGTCACGGAAGCGGCCCGCTGGGCTGTTGGCCATGGCGCTGACTTTGTCGATATTAATATGGGTTGCCCTGTAAAAAAGATATGCAAGCAGGTGGCCGGTTCTGCCATGCTCAGGGATGAAGCATTGGTGGCACGGGTGCTGGAAGCGGTGGTAGCGGCCGTAGATGTGCCTGTGACGTTGAAAATTCGTACGGGTTGGGATGATCAATCTAAAAATGTCGAAAATATCGCTCGTATTGCCGAATCGAGCGGCATTCAATTGCTAACAGTGCATGGGCGCACACGGGCTCAGATGTTTCATGGCCATGCCTGTTGGGAAGATATAGGGCTGGCTAAAGCGGCTGTTTCAATACCCGTGATTGGAAATGGCGATATTGTCGATGCTGCCTCTGCCAGAGAGATGATTCGTATCTCCGGTTGCGATGGGGTGATGGTTGGACGCGCCGTGCAGGGTAACCCTTGGGTATTGGCTGAGGTTTCTGCTGCGTTGATGGGTAAACCCACACCGGCAAAGCCAACAGCTTCTGCACGTTGGTCTATCGTTCATGAACATATGCTTGCGTTGGCTGAGCATCACGGCGTTCGTTGCGCTTCTAAATTAGCACGAAAACACGTGCTCTGGTACAGCAAAGGACTCCATGGTTCAGCTGAGTTCAGGCAGTCATTTCAAACGTTGGATGATTGGCAGCAGATGCTTGAACTGGCGGCTCTCTATTTCATGAATTTAAACGAAACAGCAGGTGGTTGATATGGTCATAGAGCAGCTATCATGGTCTATGCTGCCGCTGCCAACCTTACTGCTTGATAATGATGCGCGTGTTCTGCAGGTGAATGAGTTCGGCCAAGAAGTATTCGGAAAATCGAATCGTCAACTGCTTGGTAGAGAGCTTGCGGATCTATTTTCTCCCGCCGTAGAGGTCCAACGGCTGCTAGGCCTGTTAAGACCATTGGCTGGGCGCGTGTCAGATCATCAATTATGCATTCATGATGGTATGCCGGTTTCCCTGCATCTGAGCCAATACGAGAGCGGTATCACGGCAATGTTTATTCCTGAGCTTCACCGCAGTGAAATAGAACAGCATACGCATCGTCATGAAATGGCTGAAACGGTGGCGCGGATCGCACTAGAGATGGCACATGAGGTGAAAAATCCACTTGCAGCCCTAAAAGGGGCAACGCAGTGGCTTAATGAGCAAACGTTGTCTCCATCAGCCAAGGAAGCTGCAATGCGTATGTTAGGTGACGTTGAGCGCATTCGTCAGCGTATTGATGCCTTTTTGCAAGTAGGCCCACGCGCCGCGATGCAAATGCAAGCAATGAATATTCATGCCCTAATTCTGGATGTTTCACAGCCGTTGGAAGGGGTTCGTATCAGTCGTGTCTTCGACCCTAGTTTGCCAGACATCGTGGTGGATGGTGGGCGCTTACGACAGGCGCTGGAAAACCTATGGCAAAATGCTGTGGATGCTGCGGCGAGCTATATCGAATGGCAGACACGCATGGCTCCACTGGTACATCTGCCAGGCTCTCATGGGCAGGTGATCGAGGTGCGTATTACCAATGATGGAGAGGCCGTGCCAGAAGCACTTCGCCAGCGGCTATTCGAGCCTTTTGTCACGGGTAAAGAGCGCGGTAGCGGACTGGGCTTGGCCTTGGTGCAGCAAGTGATGCTAGAGCACCACGGTCGTATCAACATGAAAAATGAACATGGACGAACTACGATGATAATGCATCTGCCATTACAATATACCGGAGAAGGAAAATGAGCATGCGAGCACTGATCGTGGATGATGATGAAGGGATTCGCTGGATTTTGGATAAGGTACTACAAGAAGAGGATGTGGAGGTGGTGCAAGCCAGCACCCTGGCTGAGGCAAAAGTCGCGCTGGCGGCAGAAGATTTCGCAATTGTTTTTCTTGATGTCTACTTGCCGGATGGTAATGGAATGGAGCTGCTGGCCAGTGGCATTGATATGCCCGTGGTGATGTTGACGGCAGAAACTACGTTTGGTCATGCTGCTCAAGCGTACCGCATGGGAGCCATGGAGTATTTGCCTAAGCCTTTTGATTTAGATGAAGTAAGGCAATTGCTTGAGCGAGTTCGGCCGGCAAGCCAACAGAAAAAGAGTGCTGCTGTAATGGTGCCAAGTGAGGAGCTTCTGATTGGCCGTAGCCCGGCGATGCAGCAGATGTTTCGAACCTTGGGGCGCGTAGCCTGTTCGGATTTAACGGTGCTCATTACAGGTGAATCGGGTACGGGTAAGGAGATGGTTGCCAGGACACTGCATGAACGCAGCACGCGTGTATCTAAGCCCTTTATTGCGATCAATGCTGCAGCTATTCCTGCTGATCTGCTGGAGTCGGAACTGTTTGGTCATGAAAAGGGCTCATTTACTGGTGCCGATAAGATGCGCGAAGGACGCTTCGTGCAAGCGGATGGGGGTACACTATTTCTGGATGAGATCGGTGATATGCCCGCAGCACTTCAATCAAAGCTATTGCGTGTGCTCGAAGAGGGCGTGGTGCAGCGTGTGGGTGGAAGTGAGTCAAAAGTGGTGAATGTGCGACTGTTGGCTGCGACCCATCAAAATTTAAACGACAAAATAGCCAAAGGAGAGTTTCGAGAAGACCTCTATTACAGGCTGAATGTCATTCCGGTGCAGATCCCTCCGCTTAGAGATAGGCGCGATGATATTCCGGAGTTGGCTGCTTTTTTATTAGAGCAGGCTGTTAAAGAGTTGAATATGGATGAGCCGATCCTGCTTGATGATGCGGTTGATCTTCTTAGCCGTCATGACTGGCCGGGTAATGTGCGCGAATTGAAAAATGTGATGCGGCGATTAGCTGTGTTAACACCGGGTGCTACGATTACCTTAACGGATGTGGCGCTGGCGATAGGGAATGTGGATAATCACACGGGTTCAGAAGAAACGTTGGCTGAATCGGTGACACGCTGTACACGACAATATTTACATCAACTGGGTTACGCCGCTCCAACTAATTTACATCAACACTTGCTTGAGCAGATTGAACCGCCCTTATTGGTGCTAGCCCTGCAGCAGAGCCGGGGTAATCAGTTGAAAGTATCAGAAATGCTGGGATTAAACCGTAATACGGTACGGAAGTTACTTAAGAAATATGAAATAGATCCACACTATTTCCATTGAACGATAGTGATTCAAGTGTGGATTGTCTGTCACTCCAACCCCACGCCTTGGCAGGAAGCAAGGAGCGGTATTCCCGCTACGCGATAGAGCGTTTTGTTTGATATGGATTCCCGCCTTCGCGGGAAGCAAGAAGCGGTGTTCCCGCTACGCGATTAATTTTTTAATAGGTAAACTGTCCCCGTAGTGTGCAAAGGCACTGTGATGTGAGCAATACCCTCTCCCTCAGGGAGAGGGTTGGGTGAGGGGGTCAATAAAAAATGCCATGATTCATCCGGCTTACGGAAGGTGAAGAGAAATCTTTTAGCGGTGAGGTAACGTCAAACGTCAACTGTTTTTTATAGTTGGTGAAGCATGCCGAAGTTACGATTATCAACAGTCCGTTTGGTGGCTGTGTTTTATGGCTAATCAGCTAGATCTATAAGCGTCTGTTTTCTAAGAAATCGAGTAGTTTTTCAGCATTGGCTGAGAGCATTTGATAGGCGATTTCAAAACCATCCGGGCCACCATAATAGGGGTCAGGTAGATCTAGTGCATTGCTGGCATGCTCAAACTGGCGCATGAGTAGTAAGCGCTCGGGGCTTACGCCCATGCCTAATAGGTTATCATGATTGGCGCGATCCATAGCGATGAACCACTCCCAGTCCGTTCTTTTTTCAGCGGTAATTTGTTGGGCTTTATGGGCTGATAGATCCAGACCGTGTTTCACTGCCATGGCGGCCGAACGCGGGTCAGCGCTGTTGCCAATATGCCAGTCACCTGTACCGGCTGAAGCAAATTGGTAGTGATGTAGACCGCGTTTTTCGGCAACAGCGCGTACAACGACTTCTGCCAAGGGGGAGCGGCAGATATTGCCCAGACATACAAATAGAATCGGGATGGGTTTAAGTTGCATGTGCGTTCCTCTCGGCTTGCGAAAGCTGCATGTAGTTCGGGGTTGGGTAGATAGGTAGTGCATTAAACTGCTCAGCCGTCACAGAACACTGCTTAAGCTGCATGGCCAATGCTACGGGCCGTTTAATCTGTAGTGCTAGGCGTTGCCATGTTGCTAGTTTGATGGGTGGTTCACTCTGACAGCAGTAATGCCCGCCGTTTCGTTCATCCTCTAGCTGTTGCCAGCTCATGCAGCGCGGCTCGGTTATGGGGTTGCCATTCTGATAGCAGCAGACAAAGGCTTCGCCTGCGCGTGCATCCTCGAGTACCCAGAGTGGTTGATGTGAAGGGCCGGCTTGCGTTGCAGTTAGTGCCAGTGAGGAGAGGTGTAGTATGGGCAGATGAATGGCGGAGTTGATACCCGCAAGGGTGGCTGCACCAATACGCAGCCCAGTAAAGGAGCCTGGCCCATGGCTAAAGGCCAAGAGTTGCAGCGCTGACCAGTCGAGCCCGCCCTGTTGTAGTAGGTTACTAAGCATCGGGGTGATGCCGGTTGAACGGATACGTTGATTGGCGCCTAAACTAGCCGTGAAAAGCTCGCCGCCAGTATACAGGCATGCACAGGTTTCAGGGGTCGCGGTATCAAGAGCTAGGATGTTGAGCGTGCTATTCATAGGTAAGCTTTCAGCGTTTGGCGTAAGGTGTCGCCATAAACCTTGTGTTGCAGGCCAAGGATCGCATTGGCCTGTAAAAAACCTTCAGGAGTGCCGGCATCGAAGCGCTGGCCATCAAGTAGAACGCCATATACAGGCTCCTGTTTTGCCAGTGTTGTGATGGCATCCGTGAGTTGGATTTCACCGCCCCGGCCAGGCTTGACGTCCTTTAGGAGTGTCATCAATGCGGGTGTGAAAATATAGCGACCAACCATGGCTAGGTGTGAGGGGGCATCTTCAGGTGCGGGTTTTTCAACCATATTGGTGAGTCGGAGTAAGCCTTTTTCTTCAGTAATATAGTCAACAATACCGTAACGAGATAGCTGATTTTCCGGCACCTGCATCAGCCCAATAACTGAGCAGCCAGTCGCCTGAAATACTTCGCGTAGCTGTAGCATGGCTGGTTTTTTATCTATAATAAGTTCATCTGCTAAAGAGACACCAAAGGGCTCATCTGTGACCCAGTGCTGGGCGCATAAGACAGCATGACCCAAACCAAGTGCTTCTTTTTGGCGGACATAGATCACTTCAGCCATGCGCGCAACGCGGGAGACCTCTTGGTACAGCTCACGTTTGCCAGCTTTGACTAAGTTTGCTTCTAGTTCTGCTGAAATATCAAAATGGTCCTCGATCGCTCGTTTGCCGCGCCCGGTGATCATAATAATCTCATCCATGCCTGCTGCCAGTGCCTCTTCCACGCCATATTGAATCAGCGGTTTATCAACAATAGTCAGCATCTCTTTCGGGCTGGCTTTTGTTGCCGGGAGAAAGCGGCTGCCCATACCGGCAGCAGGAAAGATGATTTTTTTAAGTGTACGCATAAGCTGACTCCATAGAAAGAAATGACCCTTCTGCTAAGGGCCGCGGAAATAATGAACTATCCCATTCTACTGGTCTATAAGCCCCTCTTCTGCGTTGCAGCATCAGTCACTACTAAAGGCAGTAGGCTATCGCGCCCATTCAGGGCTTGCTTATGCGCCAAACTCTTCGCCTTGAAGACGAACTTCTATCCTACG
>JAUZRH010000008.1 GCA_030950555.1 Mariprofundus sp.
GATTCAAGGCGCCAAATCAAGCGCATAAGCAAGCCCTGAATGGGCGCGATAGCCTACGGCCTTTAGTAGTAACTCTGTGGCAACGCAGAATGCGGACTTATAGACCAGCACGTGGATGATTTATTCTTTCCGCGGCCCTTAAGTATGGATCATGAGTCGCGCAACGGAGATGGTGAATAAGCAGATGGATAAAACAAATGGTGGACAACAATGAGTGGTGGCTGGGAGTTAGAGGATGAACCGGATCGGGTGATCAGTGTGCATCCGGAGTTGGTTAATCGCCGAATTGGTGAGCAGTTGTGGAAGGCTCGCGCGGAAGAGTTTGATCTGCTGGTGGGTTCATCGGGTTGTGAAATTATGGCTTCACAGCGCTTTAGTGTGCGTAAGGCTACTGCCAGAATACTATTGGGTGAAGGCCAGGCCGAAGAGATACGCCGTTTAGTTGAGGTGCATGAAGCGGATGTTGTTTTTGTGGATCATCCATTATCGCCTGTTCAGCAACGGAATATGGAGGTGGCATGGGAAGCAAAGGTTGTTGACCGTACGGGCTTGATTCTGGAAATTTTTGCAGCTCGTGCTCGCACCCGTGAAGGGGTGTTACAGGTGGAGTTGGCCAGTCTTAATTATCAATTGGGACGCTTAGTGCGTAGTTGGACCCATCTGGAACGGCAGCGGGGTGGTTATGGTTTTATGGGTGGGCCGGGCGAGAGGCAGCTTGAGCTAGATCGCCGGATGATTCGTAATAGTATTGGCGCTTTGGAACGTGATCTCGAAAAAGTGATGCGTATGCGTGCGACCCAGCGATCTGGGCGACAACGCAAGGATATTCCAACAGTGGCACTGGTTGGTTATACCAATGCCGGTAAATCCACGCTCTTTAACAAACTAACGCAATCCGATGTCTATGTAGCTGATCAGCTTTTTGCGACGCTCGATCCAACGCTGCGTATGTTGGAGTTGCCGGGTGGTTTGCGGCTCATGCTTTCTGATACCGTGGGTTTTGTACAAGAGTTACCACATGAGCTTGTCGATGCGTTTCGAGCCACACTGGAGGAGGTTATTGAAGCAGATCTGATATTGCATGTGCGGGATGCTTCGGACCCACTGCAGTCAGAACAGGCAAAAGTTGTGCATCAAACACTTCATCAATTGGGCGTGGTGGGCGATGATTCACCGCCGGTGATTGAGCTACTTAATAAGCGGGACAAAGTGGCCGGCATGGTTTCATATCATGGCGAGGATATTCACTCATCACGGCTGGCCATTTCAGCTCTGCATGGTGACGGTGTTGATGAGTTACTTGAACTGCTCAGTGATTGGCTGCAACGGGAGATGGGTGAGCTGCATCTTGTGCTGGATATTAGTGATGGGCGTTCGCAAGCCTATTGTCATGAACATGGTTTTATCATCTCAAGTGAAGCGGTTGATAATGTATTGCATCTAATAGTGCGGATGGGGCCAGTGCATGCGGCGCGTTTTAATTGTGATGGTGCACTGCATTTTCTGCAATAAGGCTGCTTTGTGATGAAGAAAAATTCATAATGCTGGACGCGTGCATTGTTTGACGCTATAAATGCGAATCCGAAAACAGAGGAGTTCCCACTATATGAAAAAAGATCTTGTTATTGCACCATCTATTTTATCTGCGGATTTTGCCAAATTAGGTGAAGAAATTCGGGCGATTGATGAAGGAGGCTGCGACTGGATTCACTTTGATGTGATGGACGGCTCTTTTGTCCCACCGATTACCATAGGTGACAATGTTTGTAAGGCAATCCGTAACCATTCAGATAAGATTATTGATGTTCATTTAATGGTCAATCATCCGGACACACAGGTTGAGTTTTTTGCCAATGCCGGTGCTGATATTATTACAGTACATCAAGAAGCTTGTGTTCATCTTGAGCGTACGCTGCAGTTGATTCGCTCATTGGGTAAAAAAGCTGGTGTCAGTCTGAACCCAGGCACACCAGTTTCAACCATTAAAAATGTATTGCACTGCGTTGATCTTGTGCTGCTGATGAGTGTTAATCCCGGTTATGGTGGACAGTCTTATATCCATGCCGTAACGCCAAAAATCAGCGAAGCGCGCAAGATGATGGATGATGCAGGTTGTGATGCTTGGTTAGAAGTAGATGGTGGTGTGAATATAAAAACTATCGCAGAAGTAACTGCTGCCGGTGCAGATGCTGTCGTGGCAGGGTCGGCTGTTTATAATACACCTGATTATACAGCAGCAATTGCTGAGTTAAGAGCATTAGGTACCAATATTTAAGTTGATTAAGCGATTGCGTTGACTAGCAGTGTTTCTGCTGCTAGTTATTGCATTTGTATTTTACAGAGGGAGGAGAAATCATGACAGATCAAACTGATCATTCGCGTCGAAACTTTCTCTATGTCGCAGCTGGCGGCATGGGGGCAGTAGCGGCAGGAGCGACAGTGGTTCCGTTTATCGGAAGTATGTTTCCAGCAGCGGACACATTGGCAGCTGCTAAAACAGAATTCGATGTTGCGACGGTTGTGCCTGGCCAGCTGGTGGTAATTCAGTGGCAAGGTAAGCCTGTATTTATCACTAACAGGACAGAAGAGTATCTGAAACAGATCGATGGGCATGATGAGATGCTTAAAGATCCAAATTCAGAGGCAATTGATGCGGTTAGTGCAGAGTGGATCACTCCAGAAAACCGTAAATATCGCTCCATTAAGCCGGAATACCTGATTGTGGTAGCTAGTTGTACCCATCTGGGTTGTATACCGCTTTATAAGGCGAGTGCCGGACGTACAGAGTGGGGAGAATCCGTACCGGATAACTGGCCGGGTGGCTGGCATTGCCCATGCCATGGTTCGCTCTATGATCTATCTGCACGCGTTATCAATGGCTCACCGGCACCACATAATTTACATTTGATGCCTTATAAATATACAACCGATACCCAAGTGGTTATCGGTTAATCCAAGGGGGAGAGAACAGTGTTAAATAAAATGATGAAAACACGTCTATTCGCTTGGGTAGACGAACGTACTGGCGCCGAAGCGATTCTCAAGTCGCAGTTGACTGAGTATCCGGCACCAAAAAACCTGAACTATATGTGGAACTTCGGTTCGCTGGCACTGCTTGTGCTGGTATTGCAGATCGTTACTGGTATTTTTCTGGCGATGTACTATAAGCCATCTGCGGCACTTACGGCTGGTGGCTTTACGGTTGCATTTGATTCGGTTGAACGCATTATGCGAGATGTCAATTTTGGTTGGTTGATTCGTTACATGCATGCAGTAGGCGCATCGGCCTTCTTTGTTGTGGTTTATATGCATATTGGTCGCGGTCTCTATTATGGCTCGTATAAAGGGCCACGTGAGCTGCTGTGGATTATTGGCGTGGTGATTCTGCTAATTATGCAGGGTGCAGCATTCTTCGGCTACCTGCTACCATGGGGTCAGATGTCTTTCTGGGGTGCTACTGTTATTACCAATCTGTTTGGCGCTCTGCCAGTGATTGGTGAGTATTTGCAGCAGATTCTTAGAGGTGGCTTTGCTGTTGGTGATCCAACATTGAACCGTTTCTTCTCACTGCATTATCTCTTTCCGCTATTGTTGGTAGGTATTGTTGGTGGGCATATCCATGCACTGCACGTTGTTCACTCCAATAATCCTGAAGGTATTGATGTGCATACAGCTGATCAGAAGGTCAACTTTCATCCCTACTACACGGTGAAAGATGCATTTGGTGTGGGAGTCTTTTTGACTATCTACTGCTATGTGATCTTCTTTAATCCGCAAATGGGTGGTTATTTTATCGAAGTAGATAACTATGTACCGGCTAATAATCTGCAGACACCTGCACATATTGCGCCAGTATGGTATCTCACACCATGGTATACCATCTTGCGCTCTTTTGAGAGTAAGTTGCTAGGTGTATTGATGATGGGTGGTTCATTGGCGATTCTCTTCCTACTGCCATTTATGGATCGCAGTAAGGTGCGTTCAGCGCGTTATCGTCCGGTCTTTAAACAGATGGTTATTCTCTTCTTTATCTGTGTGATTGTACTGGGTTATTGCGGCCACTCTGCGACTTCGCCTACACTGAAGTTGGTAGGCCAAATTGCCACGGCTTATTACTTCCTGTTCTTCTTTGCACTCTTGATCTTGCCGAAATTCGAAAAGACCAAGCCAGTGCCTGACCATATTTAGGGGGGAGAAGAAATCATGAAGTTGAAACAAACACTACTGGCAGCTACTGCTGTCGTCTCTCTGCTTGCATCTGGTGCGGTCATGGCCAGTGAGGGCCATGGTCCTGCTCTGAAGCATGCTGAGATTAATGTTACAGATCAAACACAGATCCAACGTGGCTTGACTGTATTTACCGATGTCTGCATGGGATGCCATTCAGCCAAGTATGTTACCTACAAAGGGTTGATTGATTATCCTGAGATTGGTCTGACTCGCGAAGCAGTGGATGAGCTGCGTGGTGAGCATCCTTTAACAGCAGGTATGATTTCGGACTTGGAGCCTGAAGATGCGAAGGTATCTTATGGTAAGGTTCCACCTGATCTCTCTATCATTACCAATGCGCGTCGTGGTGGTGCTGACTATGTCTATTCACTGTTGACTGGTTTTGAACATGATCCCGATGGAAAAGTGCCCGATGGAAACTTTAACGAGTACTTCCCAGGGCATCGTATTGCTATGCCGGATCCACTGGCTTGGCTTGATCACGATGCGTCTGAAACTGCTGAACTAGAGGAGCAGGCTCATGATGTGGCTGCGTTTTTATCCTTCATTGCCGATCCGCATCAGAATCAACGCCGTGCTATTGGTTGTTGGGTAGTCGGCTTTCTATTGCTGCTGACCCTTGTGCTGTGGCGCTTGAAAGTAGAAGTATGGAAAGATGTAAAACATTGATCTCAATGGTCTGATTAAAAAACCCGCCGATTTATCGGCGGGTTTTTTTTGTCTATAGAAACAACGGTTTCCCTTTTAAGGGCTGCGGAAATAAATAATTGTCCCGTTATGCGAAGGATAAGAGTTCGGATTCAAGGCGCACTGTTTGGCGCATAAGCTAGCCCTGAATGGGCGCGATAGTCTTATGTACTCACTTTGTGACTGATGCTGCAACGCAGAAGGCGAGCTTTTAAACCAACAGAATGGGATGATGTGTGTTTCCGCGGCCCTAAGGCGGGACAACAATGATTACAACAATTTACGTCATGCTTGAGGTGCGCGGAACAAGCCCTGATATGGGCTATCGAAATAGCTCCTAAATGAAGGTTCAAATGCCCCCGCTTTTTGGCTACAACAATACACATTTCTACGCATCGTAAGGTGATTTAAGTATTATGCCTGTCATTCCCGTGAAGGACCTGCCCTCGCGAAGACGTGGGAACGAGGGTATCCTTCATTTTCAAGTTTATACATTAAGGCTTTTCTTAAGGCATCCTTCATTTTTCGGTTTACACATTAAGGCTTTTCTTAAGGCGGAAAAGGCTTCGCCAAATAGTCGATTCCCTCACCCCAACCCTCTCCCGGAG
>JAUZRH010000080.1 GCA_030950555.1 Mariprofundus sp.
GGCGAAGGGTTTGGTGCATAAGCAAGCCCTGAATGGGCGCGATAGGTAGTCATATTGCTTTTAAAAAGTGGCTGATTCTTCAACGTAGAAGAGGGACTTATCGACCAGTAGAATGGGATAGTTAATTATTTCCGCGGCCCTAAGGGAACGTATAGCATCAACTATTTTTTATATCTGGTGAAGGATGCCCTCTTTTACATGCTGATCAAAGGTCTGAATCACCATAAACTCACCGTAGCGCAAGGTCGAATGAAATCTGGATACCGATGCTAGCTCACTACTCTGGTTTTGAACCTGAAGATCGAATTTCACCGTAGTTCCTTTGCCAGGATGGCTCTCCAAAGAAAAGTCACCCCCCATCAACTTAATCAGCTCAGTGCAACTTGAAAGTGCATGCGTTGAATATTGTGGTAAAGCAGAGGTTTCCTCCTCAAATGGATTAAATCGATCATATATTTTGCATTTCTGACCCAAATCACCTCTCACATCATCAATTTCAAAATGCAAGGTAAGCTTATGATCATCATCACTTTGCCCATGTAGCATGATAACCACTTCCCTATCATGACTAACTTTCAATATTTTAGTAAGCAGACTGACAATAATATCCTGAATACAATCGGCATCACCATAAAGCTTCGTGGGGGTCTCTTGATGCAACAGACAGAGCAATTCCAAACCTTTTTGATTCACATACGTTGAAAATATACCAACGGTATCTTCCATCAATTCACACAGATCAAACGCTCTGCAGCTAAGCTCTATTTTTCCCATCCCCCCCTCAGTCAATCCAAGCTGACTATTAAGCATATTGCTATCACTATCTTGAACGGTAAAGTATCGATTGAAATCATACCCATTCAATACAAAACTTACTGCTTCTGAAGAAAATATCTTTGTCGAATCAAGCATAACCTACCTCCGCCTTGTTCACCTTACATTGATAGCCATGACCTTTTGGAAAATCATTGAATGACCTCATTAATAACGCATCTATCGCACAATACATCGTCATATTTACTCCTTCCAGCAAGTAGAACTATCTCATGCTGTCAACATTAATCAATCGCATCTCAGGACTACCGCTGTTTCTGGCTATGCAGTATCAAAGTAGTACAAGAAGACTATTCCCTTAAGTTTACTTTTAGGATTATAATGCCCTATATGACGATCAGATGACATCAGCAAAGATGTCACAAAGGGAGTAGCTCATGAAATCTGTCAATCACGAGTCGAATCACTCATTACGTAGAGATATAGCTGAGATATTAAGCCTATTCACCCATGATGCCAGCAACCCACTTATTAACTTAGAGTCATTGATTCAATATTTGCAGGATCAGTCTAATGACTTAAAAGTGGCACTGCGAGTGAATCATAAAGCCAATATCAGTCACTTAATAGACAAGGGTATACCAGAAACCATCTCCATGATGGTCGACTCTCAGCGTCAACTCTGCGAATTAAATAGCGCACTAAATCTTCTCTACCACTGCCATTGTGACGATCTTCAAAATGAACCACTAGATATGCAAGCATTGCTAAGCGATCTCGCCAAACAGCACGAAGCCCACGGCATTATTGATATTTCCCTGAATAATGTACCACCCATTCACGCGGACCGGCGTGCTATGGAGCTTATTTTAGGTGCCTTAATCAGCAATGCTGTAAACAGTTACTACCATAGTAAAAGTGACGTAAAACCAAGCATATATATCCACGGAGAGATTAAAAACAACAACCTCTACTTAACCACCTTAGATCATGGATGCGGCATTACCCATGAGGAGATGAATAAAATATTCACCCCTTTTTACAAAGGCATTCATAGCACCCCTGCGGCCCAAGGCATTGGCCTTAGCATCGTACGCAGCTTACTGTGCCGTTACCATGCCTTTATCGACTGTAACTCCAAGCCCGATCATGGCAGTAAATTCACCATTACTTGGCCTCTCCCTTCGGCGCGAGGAGAGTAAATTTATTGCCAATACATCACTCAGTTTCTCTTTTAAGACGGGACAATCATGATGACAACAGCTTACACCATGCTGAAGTTTCACCTCCTATTTGGATGGTTCGAATCCCTTGATCGCTTTCGGTTCATCGAAGAAACGAGATCCACATAGCCTTCAGAAGCAACGATAATATGTACTTTCATATATTCAAAATTGTTTTTCAATTTGTTTTTTTCAACTTCATCTGCTTCGAATAGATATTTAAAAGCATCCTTGTAGCCATTAATATAAGCCACCTGAATCATATTTTTATCAGAGGTTTTTAAACCTGAATAAGCATAACCTGCTCCAAAAGAGAGCATTACCCCCATACATAATAATAAGGCAAAAAATCTTGGTGATAAAGCCTTAGAGAAACATTTTATGACACGCACCTTTATTGTTCCTCTTTTAGTTTGAATGAAAATATTATTTCCTTTATTTTTTCCAACCGCATCTCGCTACTATTTTTCAAATAATAGATCTCCTGCAGCTTTTCAATATTTGATTTGTACGCTGTATGAACCTCAGTAATCCCTTTATAAAGCTGTTGTAGTTCATCATGCTTACGCAATAATCTTTCCTCATGACTAAAGTCACCCTCTTTGATTGCCTTGAGTATTTGCACCATGCGATATTCTGGCCCTGCAACCCGGAATGATTTGAATATACCAAACAACATACTCACAATAGCGGTGAGTAATAGTGCCAATAAAAAGTAAGGCCACAAGTGGGTAAACATCCACATCAAATCCGGCATAGGGGCCATCGTTACAGCGTTGTGCGTAGAAAATGGGTCCGGTTGAGATATCTCATTTTTACCCAGCGACAACACCAAAAGAAGGCCAAGCGTTGAAACTATGACCACCATCATCGACATTACCATGGTCTCTTTGACCACTTTCAACTGAAATTTAGGTGCTATTAAAAAATTACGACGTTTTATTTTTTGTTTATTCATGGCTTGCATCTCCTTCTTATGTAGATATACATGAGGTAGCAGATGAAGTTACCCTGCTTAGAATTTTGACTATAGGCATCGATTCTAGTCATGCAATAAAATAATAATAGAGGGAAGCGTTAGGGCCGCGGAAAGAATAAATCATCCACGTGCTGGTCTATAAGTCCGCATTCTGCGTTGCCACAGAGTGACTACTAAAGGCAGTAGGCTATCGCGCCCATTCAGGGCTTGCTTATGCGCTTGATTTGGCGCCTTGAATCCAACAACTATCCTGCGCATAATCTGGATACTTTATTCTTTCCGTGGCCCTAACCGTTAAATATGGTGCGCACATAAGGTATGTTCTGGGCATATCAAAGGCGTCACTTGCGTATGGCTGGGTCTTTCAATACGAGCGTTGTAGACGACTGGTCTAATTGATGTATAGTTCGGCCTATGATGACTACGCAAACAGATGTACGGCAGCATATTCTTGAAACGGCTCAGCCTATTATCTTGGGTAAAGGCTTTTCTGCTGTGGGAATAAATGAACTACTGGTTGCCGCGGGTGTACCCAAAGGCTCTTTTTACCACTATTTTAAGTCAAAAGAAGGCTTTGGTGAAGCCTTGCTGGAAAATTATTTTATTGGTTACCATAAGCGTTTATCAAAACGTTTGAGCAATAGTGAAGGCAGCGCTCGTGATCGGTTGATGAGTTATTGGCAGGCATGGTACGAAACGCAGACGGTAGAGGGAGTGGAGGGGAAATGTTTGGTCGTGAAGCTGGGAGGAGAGGTTTCGGACCTTTCTGAGCCTATGCGCATGGCTCTGGAGCGTGGAACCCGAACCATTGTTACAATGATTGAAGGGGCTATTTGTGCAGGTGAGGTGGATGGATCACTAAATATTGGCATGGGTGCCTCAGAGAGTGCGCTGGTGCTCTATGATTTATGGATTGGTGCAACGGTGCTCTCCAAAATTCGCCATAATCCGACCCCACTAGATGCGGCTTATAACATGACAAAGCAGTTGCTTAAGCCGGGTTAGGGCCGCGGAAAAAATAAAGTATCCAGGTTATGCGCAGGATAGAAGTTTGGATTCAAGGCGCCAAATCAAGCGCATAGCAGGGCTATGTAACTGATTTGGCAACGCAGAATGCGGACTTATAGACCAGCAGAATTGGATG
>JAUZRH010000081.1 GCA_030950555.1 Mariprofundus sp.
CCGGAGGGAGAGGGCTTGGGTGAGGGGGCAACTATTTGACGAAGCCTTTTCCATCTTCATTGGAAAGCCTTCATGCGTAAACCGGAAAATGAAGGATGCCGGATATTTGTTACAATTCCGTTCTCACTTTTTGGTTTTTTATCGTGATTCAAGTATGGATTGCCCGTCCCACGCCTTCGCGGGGGGCAGGTTCTCCACGGCAATGATGGGCGTAATGCTTAAATCACATTTCTTCTATTTTTTGAATCAGGACTGTCGCGCGGCGCGGCAGCGCTGTTTACTCCTCTGCGGTGAAACTTCTTCAGTTTTTTCACCGCAGCAGTGCGCTTGAGTCGAAGCAGGTGACAACGATTCGTAATTTGCGCATGATAAGGGCATGAGAGAGCTTGAATCACCCCACCAGAATGCACGGGCGGATGGCTGTAGTATTGATCTGATTGTACTACATGCGATCAGCCTGCCGGATGGTTTATTTAGCATGAATCATATTGAAGGGCTCTTTATGGGAACACTGGATGAGACTGCTCATGCGAGTTTTTCAGAGCTTCTAGGTGTGCATGTGTCCGCCCACTTTGTGGTTGAACGTAATGGCAGCGTTACGCAATTTGTCGCATGCCAGCAGCGCGCCTGGCATGCGGGTATTTCTGCGTGGCAGGGTCGAAGCAACTGTAATGATTTCTCTATTGGCATCGAGATGATTGGTGATGAACGACAACCTTTTACTCCGCCTCAGTATCGTGAGACAGCCCGCCTCTGTCGCCACCTGATACACCGTTATCCGCACTTGGGGCGTGATACCATTGTCGGCCATCAGGATATAGCTCCGGGGCGAAAATGGGACCCGGGTATGCAGTGGGACTGGCCCCGCTTTCACCGCTCACTGGCCCATATACGCCATTTTAATCTGTCTACGCGATAGGAGTGTAAAGCAAATAAAAAGCGAGCGAAACGCGCATCCCCAGAGATTCACAAGGCGTACAAACAGCCTGCTTAATGGCTAAAGGCCGCTTTTTCTGCGCTCTGTTACCTCTGTTTTCAACTGACCACAGGCAGCGGCAATCTCGCGACCTTTGGACTCCCGCACCACGGCAATAATGTTCGCTTGCACCAGAATCGTCCGAAACACTGAAACAGTCTCATCCGAGGGCCGCTGAAAGGGCAAACCAGGATAAGCATTAAAGGGTAATAGGTTCACCGTACATCCCATGCCTTCAAGCAACGCCGTTAAACGGTGCGCATCTTCCACACTATCATTGATGCCCGCTAGCAATACATACTCGATCAGCACCCGCTTATTGCCGCGCACCTTGATATAATCACGCACGGTTTGCAGGAGCTGAGCGATAGGGTATTTGCGATTGATTGGCATAATGGTATCGCGCACTTGGTCGTTGCTTGCGTTAAGCGAAACAGCCAAATTACAGGGCAGTTCATCACGAATCATGCGCTGCATCGCTGGCACCAGCCCCGATGTGGAGAGCGTGATGCGGTTAGGTGAGAAGGCCATGCCCTTGGGATCGCTGGCCATGCGCACAAACTGCGCCACTGCATCGTAATTATGCAGCGGTTCGCCCATGCCCATCAGAACCAGATTACTAACTTTTTGGGTACTTAAGCGCTGCCCTGCCATCACTTCCGCCACCATTTCAGCCGCTGTCAGATTACGTGTTAGGCCAGCAGTCGCCGTCAAACAGAAAGTACAGCCTACAGCACAACCGACTTGGGTTGAAATACACTGCGTCAGGCGGCCGGCAGCAGGAATCAGCACTGTTTCCACTTCTCTACCATCAGCCATACTTAAGAGTAATTTTTGGGTACCATCGGCGGCTTCGCGAGTAGCTGTACAGAGAGGCTCAAACATATAACAATGTTCAGCCAGATAACGACGCAAACGTAGCGGCAGTTCAGCAATAGCATCTAGTTCTTTCAGATAGTGGCGAAACAGCCCCGCCCGGAGAGTGTCCGCATGCACCGCACTAACCCCTGCCGCATTGCAAAGTGCAAGCAGTTGTTGATGATCCATGCCATTTAAAGGGGTTGAATACATTGTGTAAAAGGTAGACAAAAAAACGCATGCACAGAAAAACATGCATGCGTTTTTTACACTCTAGGTTTTAAAGGCCGAACTTCGCCTTATTCGCTGCGATCTCTTCAGCAGCAGGTGACTCTTGTTCTTTCACCTCGGCCAACTCAAACAGATCACGCTCTGTATCACTCTTTTCATTTAGCGCAATATCAGCTTCAAACACATCTGGCACATCCTCTTCTGGATAGATCGCTTCCCAAGGGCATTCTGGCTCACAAACAGCACAGTCAATACACTCTTCTGGCGAGATCAGCAGCATATTAGGCGTCTCATCAGTGACATCCTTAGGTTGATAAAAACAGTCAACCGGACAGACCGCAACACATGCAGTATCCACACAATCTCTACAAAGCTGGGTGACAACAAAAGCCATAACTGGTTACCTCACAAATTTATTCAGTGCCGCAGCCTAGCACAACGGCCGTAATCATTACCACTCTCGACACTAATGCCTGCAATTCTCATTCTGACTTTGGTGATGAAATTGACGCACAAAAGGGCCGAGAGTCTCTGTTCTATTGACTCCAGCGAAGGCGTGGGCACGCATAGCAGAGCGTTTGTTTGATATGGATTCCCGACTAAACCCTCGGGAAGGTTGGGAATGACGGACAATCCATACTTGAATCACTGAAAGATAGCTAGCACTGGCTGCTAACGATCCGATTCCGGCCCGTATCTTTGGCTCGATAAAGGGCTTCATCCGCAGCTTTAATTAATGCGGCAGCACTATCTTCTGCTGTAGGCACAATGCTTGCCAAGCCCAAGCTGACCGCCACCACATGACCACTTGTGGAGTATGCATGAGGCAACTGCAACCCCTCTATCGAGGAGCGCATCGCTTCAGCGATTGTTAATGCGCCATCAACATCGGTGTGAGGCAGCAAAGCAACAAACTCTTCGCCACCATAACGAGCCAAAAGGTCTGCCGGACGATTGACTATGTGTGCCAAAGCCAACGCAACCGCTTTCAAACAGTCATCACCCGCCTGATGCCCATAACCATCATTAAAGAGTTTAAAATGGTCAACATCGATCATAATTAACGATAGCGGTTCCGCCTGGCGCAGCGCCCGGCGCCATTCCCGCTCCAACGTAGTATCAAAGCAGCGACGATTGGCAATATTGGTGAGGCCATCCATTGAGCTGAGTCGCTTTAATTCCAAGTTTGCCTTACTTAATTTAGCCCGCTCACACTCCAGCTCTTTTACTGCAGCATTTCGTTCCAAGTGATTCCGATAAGCCTTACTATGATGGCGCACACGAGCGATCAGTTCAACCGGGTGAGGCATTTTCACCAAATAGTCATCCGCGCCGCGCTCAAACGCTTCGGCTTTAGACTCCACATCCTCCATTGCCGACAAAATAATCACGGACAACTGAGCGGTCGCTTTATTGGCGCGGTAGCAGTCAAGCAGATCCAAACCGTTGACCTCATCTACATGAATATCCTGCAAAATCACCGTAGGTTGAAGCTCCTCCGCGCACTGCACTGCTAGCGTTCCATCGAAACAGGAGTGCAGCTCTATATCAGGCGCACTTGATAGTAACTTTTTGATAATCATGTGGACGGTTTTCTGATCATCCACAAGAAGCACTATTGATTTTTGCTCAACCATGATCTGCTCCTTAAGCCCACTCACGAAGTTTGCGTCGCTAGTCGGTGCCAGATCAATCCTCACGAAAGCGTTCCATAATTTCCAAGGCTTCCGGCAACGATGCTATAAAGGCATCCACACATTGAGGGTCAAAATGCTCTCCCTTCTCATCGGTTAAGAGTTTTAATGCATCCTCTACTGTCCACGCTTTTTTATAGGGTCGCACAGATGTCAACGCATCAAACACATCGGCCACCGCCACGATTCTACCACGCATGGGAATAGCCTCTCCCAGCAAGCCATAAGGATAACCTTTGCCGTTAAATTTTTCATGGTGACTAACAGCAATTTCCGCAGCAATAATCAATATGCGAGAGCTCCCCTGTTTGAGAATTTCACTACCCTGCAGGGCATGCTGTTTCATGATCTCAAACTCATCGACCGTTAAACGCCCAGGCTTGAGCAGAATAGCATCTGGCACGGCAATTTTGCCCACATCATGCATGGGCGCTGCCTCTAAAATCACCGCTTGTTCCGCTTCATCACAACCCAACGAGCGGGATATTAGCTGCGCATAGCGCGACATTCTTAGAATGTGAGCTCCAGTCTCTGGATCTTTATACTCAGCTGCTTTAGATAAAATCTGTAACGCCTGTTGCTCCTGCTGTCGCAACTCTTTGGTCGCTTGTTTAATACCCATAGACAACCAATTCGCCCTGTTGGCCAGCTGAACCTGAGACTTACGCAGATGCAACATATTGTTTGTACGAGCATTAAATTCTATTTTATCCACCGGCTTGGTTAGGAAGTCAGTCACGCCAGCCTCGAGCGCCTTATAACGCGTCTCTTTTTTATCTTCGGCCGTGATCATAATCACAGGCACTTCGATGCAATGGGAAAACTTGCGAAAACGATGAACAAACTTCAAACCATCGATATCAGGCATCATATAATCAATCAGTAACAGATCAGGCTCGTCTTTTTCACACCACTCAAGTGCCGCTAAAGGCTCGGTAAAGCAGATTGGTTCACAATCTTTCATTGTCATAATTAAGCGTTTTAATAGTAATACATTGGTAGGGCTGTCATCAACAATCAATATTTTCATCATTTATCCTACGCCGCCGATATCGATTTAACATCGCGTAATTTCATTTTGAGTTGCGCCACGCAAGCCGTAATCTCATCCCATTCACTTGCAGCGGCATGCACTTCTATCGTAGCACTGAGCTTGGAAATTTCCACAGCACCTACATTCGCAGCAGAGCCTTTTAATTCATGCGCCAATTTAGCCAGGCTAAGACCATCCTGCTCTGCTAGAGCATGCGCCATTTGATCATTCAAAAGGCGTTCCATCGAGCTACAAAACAGCGTCAATATCTCCTCAATAACCTCATCATCACTACCAAACATATCCTTCAGATGATCCAAATTAAAACTATTCACAGGCTCTCCTTTGCTACCTGACTGCACCCAACGAAGCAACATATCCTCCAGCTTTGCAGTAGAAATAGGTTTACTCATATAATCATCCATACCAGCGGCCAGACAAACATCAGCATCGCCTGTCATGGCATTGGCTGTCATCGCAATAATCAACTGATGCCCTCCCATCTCCGCCTCTCTTGTACGGATTTTTTCGGTTGCCCCAAAGCCATCCAATACGGGCATCTGACAATCCATGAATACAATATCGAACGAGCTTACTAGCAGCGCCTGATATGCCAATTCACCATTCTCCACGACATCAACATGACAACCTAGTTTATGTAAAAAACGCTCGGCAACCCGTTGATTCACTTCGTTATCCTCGGCAAGCAGAATCCTCACATCAAATATCTTCCTTTCAGGGTGATCAGACTCGCCGGCGTGATCGACAACTTCAGCCGCTTCAGCGCCCGCTTTCAGACCCAAAGCAGTGCTTATACAATCAAACAGACGAGACATACAGACTGGCTGATGCACAAACTCAACCACGCCCTTCTGCTGATAGGCCTTACGTACGTCAGGTAAATCACACGATAGTATCAAAACAACGGGTAGATCGCTTATCTTAGGCTGACATTGCAGCCACCCAAGCAACGCTAAGCCATCCATATCCTCCAATTGCTCACCAATCAGTAACAGCTCGACCGCTCCCTTGGCAAGCTGAACCTCGGCATCACGACCACAAGCCACCGTTGTTACCGCCATGCCCCAGCTGCTAAAGTAACGCGAAAGCGTAAAGTGCGAGTTCAGATCAGCATCCGCCACCAGCACGGTGATACCGTCCAGCTTCGTAGCTCCACAATCAGTGGAAAAACTTGATGCCTTGTCCGCTATGGGCAGTGTTAAACAAAAGGAAAAACTAGAGCCTTCACCCAACGTACTCTGAAGCTGGATAGAGCCATTCATCAGCTCCACAATACGTTTACAGATCGCTAACCCCAAACCTGTGCCGCCATATTTTCGCGTTGTTGAGCCATCGGCCTGCACAAAGGGCTGGAACAGCCGCCCTTGTGCTTCATCACTCAAGCCAATTCCCGTATCACGTACTTCACACTTCAGCGTCACCTGCTCTTGGTCAACGGCTTCAGCAGTGAGCGCGACACTAACCACCCCTTGCTCAGTAAATTTTACGGCATTATCCATCAAATTCAGCAGCACCTGCCGCAGTCGTCCCTCATCACCCATCAGAATAGGCGGAATATCCGGGTCGATATAGGCTTGCAGCAACACCCCTTTCGCTTGCGCTTTCAACACCACAACGCCCGCCACTCCCTCGACTATAGTCCGTAATGAGAAAGCTTCTTTAGCAATCGAAAATTGCCCTGATTCTATTTTTGAAAAATCCAAAATATCATTGATAATGACCAGTAACGCCTGCCCTGAAGATTTAACAATGCGCGCAAACTCACGCTGCTCTGAATCCAGCTTCGTATCCAATAGCAGCTCAGTCATACCAATCACACCATTCATCGGCGTACGAATCTCATGGCTCACCGTACTCAAGAACATCGACTTCATACTCGAAGCTTCCAATGCCTGCTCTCGCGCTTCATACAGCGAGGTCACATCCTGAGCATAGATATTGACATCATTTTCAAGCTTTGAGGCGGAGGTAATCACCTTAAAAACCGTGTTACCAAGCCGCATCTCCATCTGCTTGCTCTCTCTATCTTTTATGGCTGCCATACAGAGACTATACATTGGCTCGGATATTCGTTCGCCTAAAACCCATAACTCCGATTTCATCAGTAGATCAGCCGCTTGGTTGGCATAGATGACTGCGCCCTGACTGCTTACGCGCAAAATTGGTGAGGGGTTTTCAGCCGGAAAACGCGCGATTGATGCATGTTCAATCTCCGCTTTTTTACGGGCTGTAACATCATTACGAATTGCAACATAACGCTCAACAGCACCTTCGCTGTTTAAAAAAGGCACAATGGTGGTCGCTACCCAATAATATTCACCCGATTTATTGCGATTTTTTATCTCCCCTTGCCAGATTTTACCTTGGGATATCGTATCCCATAAATCGGTAAAAAAGGATTTAGAGTGAAAATGGGAGCTTACAATTCGCTGGTTCGTGCCGATCAACTCCTCACGACTGTACTGGCTTATTTTACAAAATTTATCGTTTGCATAAGTAATCGTGCCATCAGGATCAGTTGCAGCAACTATAGCATGTTTATTTAAAACGAACGTCTGATACTTCAGCTCTGCTACCGTGCTTTTAAGTGTATGGGCGAGGCTGTGTTGGCGATAGAGAAGTAGTAATATTCCGCTCATCAAGAGCAATCCAATGGCAAATAGATAGCGGATAAAAAGCGTGTTTTTCTCAACATAGGTAAGGCTATGTTGATGCTGGAGTTGATCAAGCCGGTCGATCAACTCGTGGGTGGAGAGTTGCAATACCTCCCTGATCAAGGCATGGGTTACCTCACTCTTATCCAACACGATCTGTATATGGCGTAGCATATTGTGCAATACGCCTGCAACACGCTTAGAGCCTTTTCCTTGCTTAAAGCTCTGAATCCTTGTCCGTAAAGATTGCTTCAGCAACGCTGTAGGCATGTTGATATAACGGTAAAAAGCAATAATAATTTGATCGAACTGCTCTCTTGCCTGTCCATGCCCCAATTGATCCCTGAGCTTGACTGTGGGTTTTGGCAGGTATGCCATAGAGTTAAACATAATCGCCTGCTCAGCAGCCAGCTGATCAATCAAATCTGACTTGGCTCTCAATAGCTTAAAAAGAGCCTCAGTTTCAGTATGAAAACGTTTCCAAAGCGGCTTGCTCTGTTTAACTTTATAGTCGTCAACTGTCGCTTCGAGCTGTAACAATTGCTGATGGATATCAACAAAAACATCGTAGTTGGAAAGTGTTAAGACCCGCAGCTGTTGGATATTTTCATTCATTCGCAGATCCTGACGTTTTACATCATTTATCAGCGTGGACATCTTTTCATATTCCGGCATCTGGTACTGGCCTTTCAGCGCCAGCAGGCTCGCCCCTACAAAAATTGAACCAAGTAGCAATATCAATACGACTTGTTTTTTTATCTGCGTCATTGAGTGCTCTCCACCATCTCACCCGCTAAAGATGAGAGAAAGGCAACAATCAGTGCTATATCTTCATCAGCTATCGTACGGCCCAATTGATATTTCGCCATCACCCTGATCGCTTCGGGTAATGTGTTGGCTGAGCCATCATGAAAATAGGGCGGTGTCATCGAAACCAAACGCAAGCTGGGCACCTTAAAGCGGTGTAGGTCCCGTGCCCGGCCGGTCACCGCTTGCCTACCTCTATCTGCGGCTGTGATATTCCCACGATCTTTGAAATAATCACCGAATATACCAAACTTTTGAAAGAGGTTACCACCCACATTGGCCCCTTGATGACAAGATATACAGCCGTAGGAGCTAAAGAGTTGGTAACCCTGCTTGGCTTCAGCCGTTATAGCGTCATCATCGCCTTGCAAATAACGATCAAATGGCGACTTCACACTCACCAGTGAACGCTCAAATTCGGCGATCGCATCTTTAACATGATTCGCCGTAAGACCCGCCTCACCATACAAAATAGTAAACAACTTCCGATACACGGCATCAGCTTGAAGTTCACTCACAATATGCGGCCAATTCGATGCCATCTCTAGCGGATTATGAATCGGGCCATCAATCTGCTCCTCAAGCGTCTCCGCACGCCCATCCCAAAACTGAGCACGATTAAGGCCCGCATTGTAGACTGTGGGTGTATTGATTTTACCTTCAGCGCCATTCACGCCAAAAGAGAATTTCAAACCATCTGCCCCACCCGCCTCTAGCAGATGGCAGTGGGCGCAACTAATCGAGCCATCCTTTGATAGGCGCGTTTCAGTAAATAACTGTTTCCCCAGCGCAACCTTACCTGCATCTAGATCCGAAGGCTGCTGCAAAGGGGTGATTCCATGCTCTGAATCAACACTCTGCGCTTCTCCAAGCTGCACCTGAAAAAAGAGCATCAACAATGCGAAAATCAGGAAAAATTGCACGTACTCTCCCCCCTAGTTAGCGATATTGTGAAACACTACACCTATCATGGGCCATTTCGCAATAACCAAGCCACTCCTTAGGGCCTCGGAAATAATAAGGGCCGCGGAAAAAATAAAGTATCCAGGTTATGCGCAGGATAGAAGTTTGGATTCAAGGCGCCAAATCAAGCGCATAGCAGGGCTATGTAACTGATTTGGCAACGCAGAATGCGGACTTATAGACCAGCAGAATTGG
>JAUZRH010000082.1 GCA_030950555.1 Mariprofundus sp.
GTCTTCAAGGCGAAGAGTTTGGCGCATAAGCAAGCCCTGAATGGGCGCGATAGGTAGTCATATTGCTTTTAAAAAGTGGCTGATTCTTTAACGCAGAAGAGGGGCTTATAGACCAGTAGAATGGGATAGTTAATTATTTCCGCGGGCCTAACTCTGTGGCAACGCAGAATGCGGACTTATAGACCAGCACGTGGATGATTTATTCTTTCCGTGGCCCTAAGTCTGGGCTTGAACTGTGGGCCAGTGGTCGCTGGATGTGAGGTGATGAATCCATATCTCTTGCGGAGGGTGGTAGTTGTTGAGCTGTTGTTGTAGTACTGTTTCATCGGCATCGGAAATATCAGAGCCGTCGTGTTGACGTTGACTGATGCGTGTGCGGAGTGTGGCGGTTGCAATATCAAGCCAGTAAAAATACAGGGCTATATGACACTGATCGGCCAGCATAGATACCTGTAGACGTTCTTCAGTTTTCAAAAAAGCGGCATCAAGGATAACGGAAAAGCCCGCAGTCAGGGCGCTATAGCCAGCTTCGATGATGGCCTGGTAGGTGTGTTGATTCATCTGGCTGCTATAAAGTGCTAATGCTGGATGGTTATGGGCAATGCGTTTGCGCGTGGCATCAGAGCGGATCACCACTGCCTGCTCAAAGCCTGCACCGAGCAGAGCCAAGTGGCTTTTACCAGAGCCCGATAGTCCTCCAATAGCAAATAGGCGTGGTTTTACGTTTTGAGTGTAGGTGGCCGCTAAGTTGAAATAGCTGCGAGCTTCATTCAGCTTCTGGCGGGGTTGCTGTATCTCTTCGGCAAGTAAGCATGCCACTTTGCCGCGCACGGTTGCGCGGTAAAATAGGTATAAGTTTAGCAGAGCTAAATCTTGATAATCATTAGAATATTCTAAATAGCGTGAGAGAAAACGCATGCCTAGATCAAGGCGCTGATGGGCCGCACAATCCATGATGAGAAAAGCCACATCGTTTAAAGTATCAATGGTGGCGAATTGCTCATTGAATTCAATGCAGTCAAACGCACGCGGGTTTCCGTGTATGAGTGTGATATTATTGAGATGCAGGTCGCCGTGGCAGCAACGAATATATCCATATTCGGCTCTGTGTTGTAGTTGTGGAGCATAAGTTGTAAGTGTTTGCTTGGCATAATGAGACAACTGCTGCCAGGTCTGTTGTGCTAAGGCTTCGGGTATATGAGCTGAGGCGACGTTCAGGTTGCTGGTGATATGCGCTTCGAGCATTTGTTGGGCGTTGAAATGCGCTATATCCACACTTGGCTGTTGCTGGTGAAAATGATGAATATCGTAGGCTAGCGCATCCATCCAGGCCGGATTAAAGCTGCCTTGCTCAAGCTGTTCAGCTAGTAGGTTGGTTTGTTCGAAACGGTGCATTTTCAGGCAATAATCTACAATAGTGCCTGGAATCGTAAGGCTTAAAGCGTTATTGTGCTGATATACAGGGAGAACCGCTAGATATATTTCTGGTGCTAAACGACGATTAAGCCGTAGTTCTTGTTCACAATAGTGCTTGCGTAGCGCAAGGGTGGAAAAATCCAGAAAATCAAACTGAACGGGCTTTTTAAGCTTGTAGGCATAGCAGCCACTGAGAAAAACCCAAGATATATGTGTCTGTATCATATCGACTTGTGAACAAGCGTGAGGGTAGAAGTGGGGCTTGAAAAAATCCTTGAGGTGGGGCGGTAACAGTGCTTTTGGCATGATTCGATTATATAGCGACGCCGACCTGAAGGTCGGAGTCGCTATAAAACGCTGTGAACATGTTTAACCGAGTTTAATAAACATGCCGCGGTTGATATCGCCAATACTGACCATGCCAACTAGGTTGTCGTTATCAACAACCGGAATACGGCGCAGGTTTTTTAATCCCATAAAGGATGCTGCTTTTAGGACGGGCGTGGCAGATTTTACAGTCATAGGATTAGCGGTCATCACCTCTTTGACTTTCATGCACATAACCCGTTTATAATTATCTTCCATCTCTTCAAAATCACGTGCTGATTTAGCATCATGAATATACTCACCAAAATTTGGAAAGAGTGGCATCATGGTGTCGCGGATAGTGATAATACCAATAAGTGTGCCTTGCTCATCTACAACTGGCAGGGAGCCGCAGCGACGCATTACCATTTTTTGTACTGCATCATGCAACGTATCTCCAGCTAAACAGCTGATGCTTCCGTGTGTCATTACATCTGAAACTATCATGAATTCCCCCTGATTTATGAAATTGAACGTGCTTAAACTTAGGGCCGCGGAAAGAATAAATCATCCACGTGCGGGTCTATAAGTCCGCATTCTGCGTTGCCACAGAGTTACGACTAAAGGCAGTAGGCTAGCGCGCCCCTTCAGGGCTTGCTTATGCGCCTGATTTGGCGCCTTGAATCCAACTACTATCCTGCGCATCATCTGGATACTTTATTCTTTCCGTGACCCTTATGAGCCGTACCTTAGCACACTCATGACGACTTGTGCATCAGATTTGATGAATGGCTAGCATATCAGCCACGGGCGTTTGTGCTTGGAAGGCTCTTTGGTGGTGATATGCACGCTTAAGCTATCCTAGTATCACTGCATTTAGGATTACGCAAAATGTTATAAGTACGTTTTACAGCGCCAGCGACTGCCGGTCTAAAGGTGACTTTGGTGGCGACGATCCTCATTCCCACGCTCCTGCGTGGAAACGCATAGCAGAGGTTTATGTTGATATGGATTCCCGACTTAACCCTCGAGGGTGACGGTCAGCTGCAGAAAAATGACGGTCAAGGGCAGGGAGTTTCTGGTCGTCATTCTATGCCTTGTCGCCTAGGTGCGGAAATTAGAAAGCCGCGGCAGTACAAAAAAAAGGCGGACTCAAGAGAGCCCGCCTTTTATTCAACACTTACTGATTAACTGTAGTAAGTAATCATGCTCTCAAGAGAGCGTGCATTGATTTTAGATGCATTGCCAGCAGAACCAAATGCTTCAAAGCGAGCCTTGCAGATTCCCTGCATGCCAGCAGTTGCTGCCTTGAGGAATTTGCGTGGATCGAAGTTTGCAGGGTTTTCAGCTAGGAATTTACGAACTGCGCCGGTTGAAGCTATGCGTAGATCCGTATCGATGTTTACTTTGCGAACGCCGGATTTAATACCTTCGACAATCTCTTCAACAGGAACGCCGTAAGTCTCGCCCATATCACCACCAAATTCATTGATGATCGCCAACCATTCCTGAGGAACAGAAGAAGAGCCGTGCATAACCAAATGTGTGTTTGGTAATTTTTCATGGATCTCTTTGATACGGTCAATGCGAAGTACTGCGCCTGTCGGTGGCTTGGTGAACTTATATGCGCCGTGTGAGGTGCCAATAGCGATAGCTAGAGCATCAACATTTGTCTTTTCAACAAAGTCAGCCGCTTCATCAACGCTTGTTAGGAGCTGTTCCATATCCAGCTTGCCTTCAGCACCGTGGCCATCTTCTTCACCCATCATGCCAGTCTCTAATGAGCCTAAGCAGCCGAGTTCGCCTTCAACAGAAACGCCACCAGCGTGAGCCATATCAACAACCTTACGAGTTGTCTCAACATTGTACTCATAAGAAGATGGAGTCTTGGCATCAGCCATCAGCGAGCCATCCATCATTACTGATGAAAAGCCAGACTGAATAGAACGTAAGCAGACAGCAGGTTCAGCTCCATGATCCTGATGCATGACAACAGGAATATGTGGATATTGCTCAATAGCTGCAGCAATCAGGTGACGTAAGAATGATTCACCAGCATAACCACGTGCACCAGCAGAACCCTGCATGATGACTGGAGAGTCGGTTTCATCAGCAGCCTGCATGATTGCATGCACCTGCTCCATGTTATTTACATTAAAAGCTGGCATACCGTAGCTGTTTTCAGCTGCATGATCCAGTAGTTGACGCAATGAAATGAGAGCCATTTTTTCCTCCGTTAATTATAAAGACTTACGTCTCTTTTACCTTGTGTTGTTGCTTTTAAGCCTCAAGTTAACTGAGGCTATCTCCGATGCGTACAATTTTAAGTGCATTTGTACCACCTGAGTGACCCATCGGTGTGCCGAAAGTCATGATGATCAGGTCGTCTTTAGAAACCAGATTTGCCTTGAGCATCATGGTCTTCACATCAACAGTCGCCTGAGGTGCATCAGATGCACCATAACGTGACATCAATGAGAGCGGTGTCACATTGCGAAACAGGGTTACGCGACCCAATGTGTTCTCATTAGAAGTAATCGCATAGATAGGTACGTCACCTAAGTGGCGCGACATATACAATACTGAATTACCAGAATCGGTGAATGCTGTAATGGCACGGATTGGCATGGAGTGCGCTGTTTCCATAGCCTGACGGGCAATACATTCGTCGACTGCATGAGGTGGATAACGTGGGTCACGTGTTGCGGGTGAAGGAAATACGTGCTGTTTTTCAGTCTCGATACAGGTTCGATGCATCGCTTCAACCGCTTCAACAGGATATTTTCCAGCTGCAGATTCACCCGAAAGCATGACAGCATCAGTGCCATCAAGCACAGCATTTGCCACATCATTCACTTCAGCACGTGTTGGAATGGGATTGTTACACATCGATTCCATCATCTGTGTCGCTACAATAACAGGACAGTTATACTTTGGTGCCATACGAAGCATTTTTTTCTGGATAGGTGGTACAGCGGCATCGCCAACTTCAACCCCCAGATCACCACGAGCCACCATCACAGCATCAGATGCTTCCATAATGGATTTAAGGTTCTCATCTTCAACTGCTTCAGCCCGTTCCACTTTGGCCACAAGACCCGCATGGCCACCAGCAGCACGAACCAGTGAACGTGCATATTCCATGTCCGCACCATGACGAGGGAAGGAAATAGCAATATAATCAACACCAATTCCGCATGCCGTGATAATATCTTCTTTGTCTTTTTCAGTTAAAGCTTCAGCTGATAAACCGCCACCGGCCTTGTTAATACCCTTGTTGTTGGATAATTCACCACCGAGCACGATGGTGCAGTGGATTTCATTACCAACGATAGCATCTGCATCCATGACAATCAGGCCGTCATTGAGTAGTAGGCGATCGCCTGCTTTAACATCGGTTAGTAGCTCTTTGTAGGTAATGCCAACTCGTTCATCTGTGCCAGCATCCAGATCCATCGATGCATCAATGATGAACTTTTGACCTGGTTCTAATTGTGTTTTGCCGGTAATGAACTTGCCTACACGAATCTTAGGACCTTGCATATCGGCCATAATGCCCACAACAATATCGTTATTCTTTGCAGCTTGGCGCACATTCTGAGCGCGCATACGATGCTCTTCCGGTGTGCCATGGGAAAAATTCAGGCGGACAACATTAACACCAGCTTTAATCAATTTGTCTAAAACACTTGGTGACTCAGACGAGGGACCGAGGGTCGCAACAATTTTAGTTCTACGAATAATAGCCACTTACGCTGCTCTCTCCTCTAACATCGTCACAGCCGGCAGCTTTTTACCTTCGAGGAACTCAAGGAAAGCGCCGCCGCCCGTTGAAATATATGAAACTTGGTCGCTAATGCCATATTTTGCTACGGCTGCCAGTGTGTCGCCGCCGCCAGCAATGGAGAATGCTTTGGATTCAGCAATAGCCAGAGAGATCGCTTTAGTGCCTTCGCCGAACTGATCGAACTCAAACACGCCAACAGGGCCATTCCATACAATGGTACCTGCATTTTTTATGATTTCAGCGAGGGTTGCAGCAGAATCAGGGCCGATATCAAAAATCATATCATCATCGAGTACTTCAGTTGCACCTTTAAGCACTGCTTCAGCTGTAGGTGAAAACTCTTTAGCACAAACCACATCAGTCGGTACGGGAATAGAACCACCGCGTGCTTCGGCATCAGCAGTGAGTTTTTTACAGGTATCGATCAAATCCGCTTCATAGAGAGATTTGCCAACTGGATTGCCAGCTGCAGCAATAAAGGTGTTAGCGATGCCGCCACCAACTACCAGCTGATCAACAATGCTAGAGAGTGATTCAAGAACGGTTAGTTTTGTGGATACTTTTGAACCGCCAACAATAGCAACCATAGGGCGAGCTGGATTATCCAATGCTTTTCCAAGTGCTTCAAGCTCATTAGCTAACAGTGGGCCAGCACAAGCGATAGGTGCAAATTTACCAGCGCCATGGGTAGATGCCTGGGCGCGATGAGCGGTGCCGAATGCGTCCATGACGAAAACATCACAGAGTGCTGCATACTTTTTGGACAGTGTTTCATTATTTTTCTTTTCACCCTCATTGAAGCGGATGTTTTCCCAAAGAACCAACTCACCATCAGCTACTTCTGGTGTGTTGTCGAGATAATCTTTGATCAGACGAACTTCTTGACCTAATAATTTAGAGAGATGACGCGCGACAGGAGCTAAAGAAAATTTATCATCATATTCGCCTTCAGTTGGGCGGCCTAGATGACAACAAACCTGCACTTTTGCGCCAGCTTTGATGGCAAGCTGCATCGTCGCCAGACTAGCGCGGATGCGGGTATCATCACCAACTTCACCATCGATAATAGGCACATTCAGATCTTCACGGATCAGCACACGCTTACCAGCTAAATCCAGGTCAGTCATTTTGATTACGGACATATTTCTCCTCCATATATACGGCTACACTATTGACGATTTACAAGTCAAGGGTGTGACACCGGTTTCATATAACAACGTCGGAACGTTTTTCATTGCCTGCTGAATGCTATAGAAGGCAATGAAAAACGTGGGAGTCTGCTTAGAGACTCCCACGCGTTGCTTAGTTTGCTGCTACGTGACGAACTAGGTTCATCATGTTGCAAGTATAACCATACTCATTGTCATACCATGCAACCAGTTTCACAAAAGTACCATCTAGGGCAATGCCCGCGCCAGCATCAAAGGTGGAAGAGTTGCTAACACCACGGAAATCAGTAGAAACAACCTTCTCGTCAGTGTAGCCGAGGGTGCCTTTCATCTCGCCTTCTGCTGCTGCCTTCATAGCTTTGCAGATATCTTCATAGCTAGTCTCTTTCTCTAGCTCAACAGTCAGATCGACAACGGATACATCAGAAGTTGGTACACGGAAAGCCATACCGGTCAGTTTGCCATTAAGCTCAGGCAAAACAATACCTACAGCTTTTGCAGCACCTGTAGAAGAGGGGATGATATTCTCAAGAATACCACGACCACCGCGCCAATCTTTCAGCGATGGGCCATCAACAGTTTTCTGGGTAGCTGTTGCAGCATGAACCGTTGTCATTAGGCCGCGAACGATGCCGAAGTTATCATTGATCACTTTGGCCATCGGTGCTAAGCAGTTCGTGGTGCAAGAGGCTGCGGAAACAATTGACTGACCCGTGTATGCGCTGTGATTTACACCATAGACGAACATTGGGGTTTCTTTGTCTTTTGCTGGAGCCGACTGAACTACTTTCTTAGCGCCGGCATCGATATGAGCCTGGCAGCTCTCTGTGGTCAGGAAGAAACCGGTGCAGTCGATGACAATCTCTGCGCCTACTTCATCCCACTTTAGATCAGCTGGATTGCGTTCTGCAGTCAGGCGGATGTTTTTACCGTCGACGACGAGATTGTTGCCTTCAACAGAGACATCGCCACCAAAACGACCATGAACGGAGTCAAATTTTAACATATAAGCCAGATATTCAGCATCGAGTAGGTCGTTGATACCGACCACTTCCATGTCAGTGTACTCCTGAGCAATTGCACGGAATACCATGCGGCCTATACGACCAAAACCATTAATACCAATCTTTGTTGCCATGATTATTTCCTCTCCTTTATGATGTTATTAAGCAATTTCGTTTACTGCAGCGACAACCGCTTCAGTGGTGATACCGAACAGTTTAAACAGCTCTCCAGCAGGAGCTGATTCACCGAAGGTGTCGATGCCGATGACACGACCATTTAGGCCCGTGTATTTCGCCCAGAAACCAGTAACGCCCGCTTCAACCGCAACACGTGCTGAGACAGCTGCTGGCAATACAGACTCTTTATAAGCCGCATCTTGTTGGTCATAAGTATTGGTTGATGGCATGGAGACTACGCGAATCTTCTTACCTGTCAGTGCTGCTGCTGCTTCCATGGCCAGTGTTACTTCAGAGCCGGTAGCGATAAGGATTGCATCAGGCGTGCCGTCGCAATCTTTAAGGATATAGCCACCGCGTTCGATCAGCTTGATCTGCTCCGCTGTGCGGGTCTGATGAGCGAGATTCTGGCGGGAGAAGATGAGGGAGCTAGGGCCAGTAGTGTTCATGATTGCGGACTTCCAAGAGACAGCAGATTCAACGGCATCACAAGGGCGCCATACATCCATATTAGGGATCATGCGCAAGGTGGCTGTCTGCTCAACAGGCTGATGGGTTGGGCCATCTTCGCCCAGGCCGATAGAGTCATGGGTATATACTTCGATGTTGCGTACTTTCATGAGTGCTGCCATGCGCAGTGAATTACGTGCGTACTCGGAGAACATCAGGAAGGTCGCGCCGTAAGAGACGAAACCACCATGCAATGAAATACCGTTGATCATGGCGGTCATACCGAATTCGCGCACACCGTAGTTGACATAGTTGCCGGCAGGATCTTTGATAACGGGAACAGCGCCGGACCATAAAGTGAGGTTGGAGCCCGCTAAGTCGGCAGAACCACCTAGGAATTCAGGGGTGATCTTGGCTAGTCCTTCAATAGCATTTTGGCTTGCTTTGCGTGAAGCGATGGTTTCGCCTTTGGCGTCAACGGCTGCAATAAAGGCGTCCGCATCTGCTTCCCAGTTAGCTGACAGTTCACTGTTGATGCGGCGGGTAAATTCGGCTGCTTCAGTTGGAAATTCAGCGGCGTAAGCGGCAAAACGCACGTCCCACTCTTTTTCTGCAATTGTTCCAGCTTCTTTGTTATCCCAGCCAGCATAGACATCGGCAGGAATTTCAAAGGGAGCAGATTCCCAGTTTAGTTCTTTACGTACCAGGGCAATCTCTTCGTCACCGAGAGCTGCGCCATGGCAGTCGTGTGAACCCGATTTATTTGGAGAGCCAAAACCGATAATGGTTTTGCAGCAGATCATGGTTGGCTGTGTGCTATTAGACTTCGCTGCTTCAATGGCCGCTTTGATTTCTGCAGCATCATGACCGTCAACATTTTTGATGACCTGCCAGCCGTAGGCTTCAAAGCGAGCGGGGGTATTATCGGTGAACCAGCCTTCAACGTGGCCATCAATAGAGATGCCGTTATCATCCCAAAATGCAATTAACTTGCCCAAGCCTAGGGTGCCGGCCAATGAGCATGCTTCGTGAGAGATGCCTTCCATCAGGCAACCATCACCGAGGAATACATAGGTGTTATGATCGACGATATTATGACCTGGTTTGTTGAACTGTGCTGCCAATGTTTTTTCAGCGAGTGCCATGCCGACGCCGTTGGTGATGCCCTGGCCAAGTGGACCTGTGGTGGTCTCAATACCCGGTGCATAACCATACTCTGGATGGCCTGGTGTGCGGGAGTGTAACTGACGGAACTGTTTGATATCATCAATAGCTAGATCATAGCCGGTCAAATGCAGCAGGGAGTAGATCAGCATGGAACCATGTCCGTTTGATAGGATGAAACGATCGCGATCAGCCCATTTTGGGTTGGTCGGATTATGTTTCATATAATCATTCCACAATACTTCGGCAATGTCGGCCATGCCCATCGGTGCGCCCGGATGACCTGAGTTTGCTTTCTGTACTGCGTCCATGGCCAGCGCACGAACGGCGTTAGCCAGATGTCTGCGGTTGTTGCTCATATGCTTTTCCCCTTGTGGTGAGTGATCCAGTTGAACACTATCTAATTTATGTATAAAATAAAATCATCAATTATTATAAAAGCCATAAGCGAGTCTTATGTGGCTCGCTTATGGCTGCGTTTTAGACGTGGAGCGTAGTGAGTATGTGGCGAATATTGCCGATGCCACCATCTAGGACTACCGTGTCGGTGGTCATAAACTTACCGTGAGAATCATGGCCTACTTTAACATGGTGAACATAAGCGCCTGAGGTTAGGCCGGTTGCAATGAACAGGCAATCATCAGAGGTGACTAATTCATCACGGGTGAGAATTCGTTTTGTGTCGATCTCTTCTTCTTCGCAGAGTTTGATTTCAAAATCTTTCTGCGGCGCCATACGGCCAAACATTTCAGCGCCCATCGCACGTGCTGCACAAGCGGTTACAATACCCTCAGGTGTGCCGCCAATGCCGAAAAGGGCATCAGAACCCATGTTTAGAACAGCTTGAATCGCACCGTTCACATCACCATCGGTAGCAAGGCGCACTTTAGCACCCGCATCATACACTTCTTTCATCATCTGTTGATGGCGTGGCTTATCTAAGATGAAGATTTTTAGCTCTGAAACATCTTTACCGAGTGCCTTTGCTAGTTGGTTAAGGCGATCTGCGATAGGTGCTTCGGGATCAATTTGACCGCGTGCTGCTTTAGGATAAACCTGTTTGTCCATGTAGAAGCAAGAACCCGGACGATACATGCTGCCAGCTGGTGCTGCTGCCAATGTTACAATGGAGCCAGGCATATCTTTAGCAAACAGGTTGGTTCCCTCAATCGGGTCGACGGCGATATCTACGCCAACGCCTGCACCAGTGCCTACTTCTTCATCATCATATAGTGCTGGTGCTTCATCTTTTGCACCTTCACCAATAACAATCACGCCTTTCATTTTTACTTCATTAATACGTGTGCGCATGGCGTCAACTGCTAGGCCATCACCTTCATCTTTCTGTCCGGAGCCTACAAAGGGTGCACATGCACGCGCGGCTGCCTCACACACTTCTACTAGATCAATTTTTAAATTACTAACACTGCCCATTCGACGGTCCCCTATGTTTATTAAATTATCGTGAAGCTATTCAGATTGCAGCGGCATACTAACTGAAATGAAGATAGAAATCGAGCCTTTACATTAGCATGTGATGAAAAGGCTCACTTTTTCCCTGTTACGGCTGCTAATTGTTGACGGATTTCGCTGTGTATGTTGCGACAACAAGTGGCGAGAACCGATCTACTAAGAGACTGGGTGGGAAAAAGGGGCGAGTTCGTGAAATTAGCGACGCTACACCCTGCCTCTTCGGCAATAAGGCTTCCTGCTGCAAAATCCCATATCTTCTCTCTGCCGTGAATGATGAGGTGAGCACGGCCTGCGGCCAGCCACGCCCACTCCAGAGCGCACGTACCTAGATTTCTTTGGCTGCGATAGAATGGTTGGCTGGCAAAGTCTATGGCAATGTCTGTTGGGAGCCGTTTGAAATCTATCATAGCCACGGTATCTGCGAGTTTGACCTGTTTAGCTGCTGTGATGGGTAAGCCATTTAACCGCGCACCTTGACCTCGAATGGCCGTGAAGGTTTCATTCCTGATGGGGTCATGGATGCAAGCGATAATGGGTAAGCCATTTTCAATCAGCGCCAATGAGATAGCAAAACAGGGTAGATTTGATGCAAAGTTGGTTGTTCCATCCAAGGGGTCAAGACACCATAAGCGACTGTTATTAGCCTGAAGCAGTGCGCGTTGCTCATACTCAGGCATCTCTTCGCCTAATACTGCAATCGATGGATACAGTTTGAGTAGTTGCTGGGTAATGAATGCTTGGCAACGGAGATCGGTAACCGTGACAGGGGAACCATCATTTTTTGAAAAGTAGTGAATCTCTTTAGTAAAGGCAGGAACAATAATTTCACTTCCTGCTTGCTGCAAAATAGCAATCAAATTTTCTATCTGGACTTTTTGCATGCATGCTCCTATTGATTATCTTGGCGCAAATATATAGCAAGTGAGGAAAAGAGTTAAGTGGTATCCTTCACTATAGAGCCAATTGCAAAACCCATGAGCGGCGATTAACTGCCCCACGCCGGCGCATTTCTAGGCTGCTTTCAGCGTATGGAACCACCATGCCCTTCATTCCATCCTAAGTTGCGCTCGAAGTGGGATTGTCATTCATCCCATCTCCTCAATAATGTTGCAATTAAACAGCAGGAAAACCTACCTTATCAAGATGAACAATAGGTCTATTCACCCTAAAATCGGACAGATCCAGTGTTGGCTCTTCACCCATGATCCAGCGACTCATCAGCTCAGCCGTACCAGGAGCTAGCGC
>JAUZRH010000083.1 GCA_030950555.1 Mariprofundus sp.
TATAATAATGATTATCTTCGTGTCCTTCGTGCCTTCGTGGTGAAAAGCCTTTGACTGTTTGATGGATGTCGTTAAGCGTCGTAGCTGTGGTTTTATACGTATTGAACATAAACTAGCTGAGTTCAAGCATCTATCATTCGCTCATGTGATTATGAGGTTTGGAGATTCTAAAACAACACGATGGAGCTACTTGCAAAACCCATGAGCAGTACTGCTTCTTGCGCTCGGTGGTGGTGATGGGTGGAATAGGCCGATGAAAACAGAGCTATTAACGACTGAATTTCCTCATCGAGAAGGCTTGGTCTATCTTAATCATGCGGCGGTTGGTGTATGGCCCAAGCGAACGGCTGAGGCAGTGAAGTGTTTTGCCGAAGAGAATATGCGGCAGGGTGCGGCAGACTATCCACAATGGATGGCTGTTGAATGTGAGCTACGCCAGCGACTGGCCTGGTTGTTGCATGCCCCATCAGAGGAAGATATTGCGCTGCTAAAAAATACCTCCGAAGGCTTATCACTGATTGCTGCAGGGCTAACATGGCAAGTTGGCGATCGGATTGTAATTAGTAATCAGGAGTTTCCTTCAAACAGGATCGTGTGGGAGTCACTGGCAAAGCAGGGTGTTGCGTTAGATATCGTCGATATTTCCGTTCCTGATCCGGAAGCAGCATTGATGGCCGCATGTGATGATCGTACCCGTTTGCTTGCGATTAGTTCGGTGCAGTATGCTACGGGCTTGCGTATGAAGCTGGATAAACTGGGTAGCTATTGTAGATTAAATAGTGTGCTGTTCTGTGTGGATGCTATTCAAAGCTTGGGTGGTTTGGATTTTAATGTTGGGCAAGTTCAAGCTGATTTTGTTGTCGCAGATGCGCATAAATGGTTGCTTGGTCCGGAAGGGATTGCCTTGTTCTACGCACACCCAGATGCCAGGGCGCAGTTATCACTGCAGCAATTTGGCTGGCATATGGTAGAGCATGTTGGTGATTTTGATCGACTTGATTGGCAACCTGCCCGATCGGCTCGCTGCTTTGAACCGGGTAGTCCTAATATGTTGGGCATTCATGCCCTTAATGCCAGTCTATCACTGTTTAAAGAGATAGGTATGGTAGCCATTGAACAACAACTGATGGAGCGCTCAGCATGGTTAATCCGGTGGGTAGGCCAGCAAGCAAAACTTGCATTGCTAACGCCTAAAGAGCGTGATCGTCATGCAGGGATCGTCAGTTTTTATTGTCGTGATCTGGATGCTACAGGCCATGAACTGCTTTATCGCAAGCTTATGGGGAAAGGTGTGATATGCGCTTGTCGTGGCGGTGCTATTCGTTTGTCACCCCACTTCTATTCGGATGTGGAAGCGTTTGTCCCTGTTTGGCAGCGGCTAGTAGACTAGTTTATGACTGCATCAAATATTGTGTTAGGCAAGCCTTATTCTATTCAAAGAGCAGGAGAGAAAGTATATGCATGCGTTTAGTTTTGCATCAACACCCCATATCTATTTTGGCGCTGGTAAACGCCATCAGTTATCAGGACTAGTCGCGACCTTTGGCCGCCGACTGCTTTTAGTTACCGGTGCTCACTCCTTTGACAGATCTTTGCATGGTGATGCACTACTTACCGCGTTGCAGGAGACATTTGAGCTAAGACGGCTTCGCGTAAATGGTGAACCCTCGCCGCAGTTAGTGGATGAGGCTGTGGCTATATATGCTCCATGGAAACCGGATTGTGTGGTTGCTATTGGTGGTGGTAGTGCCATTGATGCGGGTAAAGCGATTGCCGGATTGTTAAGAACCGGTGATTCGGTGATGGCGTATTTGGAGGGTGTAGGGCAGGGGAAGTGTTATGGTGGTCCTTCTACGCCTTTTATTGCGCTGCCTACCACGGCAGGCACAGGTGGCGAATGTAGTAAAAATGCGGTGTTATCATTTATTGCTAAAGAGGGTTTTAAAAAGTCATTCCGACATGAGTTGTTAGTCGCACGGGCTATTATTCTTGATCCAGAGCTATGTTTTAACACGCCTGCTCATGTAACGGCGGCTTGTGGTATGGATGCTTTAACACAATTATTGGAGTCCTATGTCTCTACTTCTGCCAACCCGATGACGGATGCCTTGGCTTTAAGTGGCTTAGCTTATCTGAGAGACGGTTTGATTACGGCGGTCGAGCAGGGGCATGATCTGCATGGCCGGGCATGTATGCTTTATGCTGCCTCTATTTCTGGTTTGACGCTGGCTAATGCAGGCTTGGGAAGTGTGCATGGTTTAGCCTCACCACTGGGAGCTTTTTTTCCTATACCCCATGGTGTTGTTTGCGGCACTCTGCTTGCGTCGGCTGCAAGACAGAATATGAAACTGCTAGCGTTGCAACAATCGGATCACCCCGTGCTGCATAAATATGCTTCAGTAGGACGTTTGTTGAAAAATAATCCGACCTTAAGTGATAAGCATGCTTGTTCAGCGCTATTAGATTTGCTTGATGAGTGGACAGTCCGGTTGAAAATGGAACGCCTATCCGTTTATGGTATTCAGGCGGATGATATTTCAAATATCGTAGCCCATGCCAGTGGTGGAATGAAAACAAACCCTGTTCTGCTGAACAAGGCACAGATGGAAGAACTACTGCTCTCTCGCCTTTAAGCGGACTCTTCGAAGGTCATGAAATATCAAATCATTCACCGCACAATAGGTCTGAATTCAAGTATGGATTGTCCATCATTCCCGAAGGTTTAGTCTGGAATCCATATCAACGAAACGCTCTGTTTGATTTTAAAACCGGCATCCTTCAGTAACGATAAAAAATAGTTGACGCTCTACGTTAGCTCACAGCTGAAAGATGCCTCTTTATCTTCCGTCGGCCGGATGAATGATGGGCGTTTTCATTGATCCCCTCACCCAAGCCCTCTCCCTGAGGGAGAGGGAATCGACTATTTGGCGAAGACTTTTCCGTCTCAAGAAGAGCCTTCATATGTAAACCGGAAAATGAAGGATGCCCTGATTACATACAAAACTCAGCCAAAAAGTGGGAATGAAAAATAGAGCAAACACCTCTGTATTTCAACAGCCTAGTATTTGTCATTGCAGATGTTTCGTCTTCAGGGGGAAGTCGCTCAACATGCTTCTAACTCCACGCATGGATGGAGTACATTGCAATAAGTACAACAAGTGCCTTCAGCACATCACGTCCCGGATTATAATGAGATTTTTTATTTTGTGTGGACATATCGGCCTCCAGAATGATGAATGATAACTGCTGCCATTCAAACCATTTCCGTTTAATCATGCTGTGAGGAAGATCACTCTAAATTTTAGACGCCTTATATTCCCCTCCAATCTATTCTCTTTTAATCTATTCTCGTTTAGCTTGCCGACATGAGACAGCCATTTCGATTTTGTTATTACACCCTCATTACAGCTACTTTGTTGCTAAGCTCTGCCTGTGAGCAACAAAAGCCGGAGAAAATACAGTGGCAGATGCCTCTTGAAGCACCGGCTGACCCCCATACAACACAATCAAATGTTACAGTCCCAGACTGGGCAACCACCACTCAAGCCAGTGCAGAATTTGTTTGGTTGAACAAAGCCACGACCAAACGCACGCATATTTCAGTCAATCTAGGGAACGCTACAGATATGGGTGAATGGCAAATTTACATGCTTGGCGTCGCGACTGGTTTACGTATTAAAAATAATGCTTTCTTTAATGATGAAAATATAGATAATCCCGCCGCACTGATTGAGCTACGCCACAACAATAAGCTTGCTTATCGTGGCTGGATTTATCAAAACTTTCCTGAACTTTTTGGATTGGAAGATAAAGACTTGAAAGTATGGTTAAAAGCTATTAGGCTTCGCGCCGCTGCAGATAGCAGCAGTTAACAACAAGCTCCCTTAGCTCAGCTGGATAGAGCATCTGACTACGAATCAGAAGGCCGGGCGTTCGAATCGCTCAGGGAGCACCATATAAAACCTTAGCTAATAAGGTAACATAGAAAGGAGTCCTTAGGGGCTCCTTTTTTATTTGTCTAGAATCTCAGTTTGTATGCAACTTTTTCCCAGCCTCCAATCTGAATCGGACGCAGTATGCAAGAGCAAAGGGGATAACCAATAGCCAGGCAACTACCAGCAAAAAAGCCCCATCAGTTACGGTAGGGCTTTAGGGCCGCGGAAAGAATAAATCATCCAATTCTGCTGGTCTATAAGTCCGCATTCTGCGTTGCCAAATCAGTTACATAGCCCTGCTATGCGCTTGATTTGGCGCCTTGAATCCAACAACTATCCTGCGCATAACCTGG
>JAUZRH010000084.1 GCA_030950555.1 Mariprofundus sp.
GGATTTCTCAATTCAAGGTCGCAAACCTGATCTTCTTCCGTGACAATGGCATTGACCAACGAGATCAACAAATCCTTATTTTCTTCACTGCCAAAAAGTTTTTTAAAGGCAAAATCCACACGTGGATTAATATGACACATGATATACTCCAGTTTAATCGAAAAAAGACAGTAGGAACATGGGTTCCTAAACGCAAAATTCTATATTGGATTATGTTTTGCTATTCTAGCTTATAAGTTGCCCCATCATAAACGGGAAGGTACAAAATTAACATGATATCTTTGCTAGGCACAATCAGAAAGAAGATGTTGAGCGTGTTCAAACACTCCGCGCATGACGATAAAACATGGCTCATGCTAGAGTTTCTATAACTCGAAGTTCCAGGTTTTATATGTGAGATATCATCGTTTTAAAATCTTTCAGCGCAGAGGAGTGAGCGGCCATGTGCCGCCGCGAGATAGGCCTAATTCAAAAAATGCAGAGGAAATACAGGGTATAGAATAGGTATCCTTCATATTTCGGTTTACACATTAAGGTTTTCCTTAAGACGAAAAAGGCTTCGCCAAATAGTTGACTCCCTCACCCCAACCCTCTGCCGGAGAGAGAGGGAGCAAGAGCTTCCGCTTGCAAATGCACTGTGATGTGAATAAGACCCTCTCCCTCAGGGTGAGGGCTTGGGTGAGGGAATCAATAAAAAACGCCCATGATTCATCCTGCCTACGGAAGATGAAGAGGCCTCTTTCAGCTGTGAGGTTAGGGCCACGGAAAGAATAAAGTATCCAGGTTATGCGCAGGATAGTTGTGGGATTCAAGGCGCCAAATCAAGCGCATAAGCAAGCCCTGAATGGGCGCGATAGACTACTGCCTTTGGTAGTAACTCTGTGGCAACGCAGAATGCGGACTTATAGACCAGCACGTGGATGATTTATTCTTTCCGCGGCCCTTAAGAGTCGAAGCTGTAGTTTTATTTGCGTTTTGAACATAAACTAGCTGAGTTCAAGTATGTCCTTCGATTTTCCACAACAAAACTGGAACATCGAGTTTAAATATACGCCACTTTTTGCTTGCAACAATAGGCTTCTCTTTTAAAACTGGAGAATAATGATTGCAACAGCTCACGCCATGGTGGATATGCGCAAAACAAACCCTGTTCCCATTTGTTTTGGCAAATTGATTCCAGTCGTGCAGCAATACCAAGCTCTTGCGGGACAAAGCCCCACCCCCAAGCCATTGATGTCAGGCCTGTGTGACATATTATAGTGATTCAAGTATAGATTGTACGTCATTCCCGCCCCACGCCTTCGCGGGAATGATGAAAAAGAGACCTTCAAGCTTGAATCACTATAGGGATAATTAAACTACAGGAAAAGCGACAAGTGGCTATATGGATATTTGAATGATCATCGCTTGCTTTAGAGGCCGCCGCTTAATTTCCAGCCGGATGGGGTTCTAGTTACGCTGATCTGTTCGCGTTGAAATAGCTCTCTCCAGGTGTTATCTGAGAGTACGCGCAGTTGATAGTTTTGCTCGCATAGCGCTTGGTTCTCTCCCTGCATGCGAATAATGCGGCTGTCAGTCGTCATGATGATGCGGTCAAACTGTTTAAAGAGCGCATTCATCTCGATCACGAGCATAGCCTCGGTCTTTTTCTTGTCATGATAGTCGGGTAGTAGAAGAGCGTGGTAAGCTAAGATATCATGTTTTGTTACGGCACTATCCCGTGCATCAAGCAGTGCTGAAATATCTTTTTTATCGCTATTGAAGCAGCCTGAGATACACAGTGTTAACAATAATAGTAGGGTAAGTTTAATTTTGTTGGATGCAAGGTGGGTCATGATTGTCTCAGCTTGTGACTAATTGAGTTCTTGGGCTTTTATACTCCAAGGGCTTTTCGGATAGTTATGTTTTAGCAGTAGGGCGATCTGTTTGGCATCAGTTTTCATATTCATGTTGTTATAGCTAGCAACAAGATAAAAAAGTGCCTCTTCAATCGAAGGCGTGGTTTGATAATGCTCTACAATCTGCTGAAAGCGATTGCTGGCTGCGACAAAGCGCGCTTGATCAAAATAGTATTTGCCAATAGTGAGTTCATGTTGAGCGAGTGAATTATAGAGGGACTGTAACCGACCGCGTCCTTGTTTAGCATAACTGGAATTAGGGTGATCATGAATCAGTATTTTGAATGATTTAATGGCCGCTATATTTTGGGTCGGATCTTTTTCGGCGCTTGAACGCTGTTTATACTGACTCATGGCTAACATATATTTGGCATAATCGACACTTTTATGGGTGGGGTGCTGATCCATGAAACGTTGACTCAAAACCTCAGACAATATGTATTGACCATCCTTATAAGAAGCGAAGATGCGTAGTAGTTCGCCTTGGGATGCTAGTTTACTATAGGGATATTTACTGCCAAAGTGCTCTAGGTCTACGGCTGCTTGACCATAGTTGGCTGAGTTGACCAGATGTTTGGCTGCTTCATACTCTTGTTGTGCATCACTTTGATATTCTTTTTTATCACTGGCACAGCCAGATAGAAGAGCTGCGATCAGGCAGATGGAGATAAAGGTGTAGGATTTTAGATTCATGTGCGAAGCTTACGTTGCTAGGGGAATGGCGACAACGGCTAGATGACGACCGGCCTGTAAACCATCTCTGCGATAGGAGAAAAATAGCTCTGGATTACATGCGGTACATAAGCCCATGCATTCGATATGGTCAGGGCTGATGCCATTTTCAATGAGTTGAAGGCGATTGATCGCTGCAAGGTCAGCACGCAGTGGCTTGCTTTGAATATGAGCTGAGGCGCCGGTTGCAGCGTTGGCGAGCAATGTAGCGGCCTGTTCACCTATTTCAAAACAGCATGGGCCGATTGCTGGCCCGAGTGATGCGAGAATATGCTCCGCTTTTGCACCGCGGAGGATCATTTGACGCAGTGCTACGCTGACGATGGCGTTTGCCGTACCTCGCCAGCCGGCATGGACGGCTGCAACGATGTTTGTGTTGGGCTCGGCCAATAGAAGGGGTAGACAGTCGGCTGTGCGCACAGCTACGGCGGTCGCGCGGGCTTGGGTTAATAAGATATCAGCCTCAATTTGGTGGCTGCTGCCAGGGCCGCTGCACCATAGGTGATGACATTGGTGAACTTGCATGGCTTGGTGTGGTTCAGTGTTTAGGGTGCAATGGTCGATTAAACGTGCCATATTTAGTGCGAGGTGTTTATTTTTATTGACTTCAGGGTCGAAATTTAGCGACTGGTAGGGCGGCAGACTAAGGTCGCCTTGACGAGTGCTGAAAAAGCCATCAACACCGTTCTCAGCTAGTAACTGAGAACGGATGATATTCGTTGATGTGAGCGTGCTTTCTGCTCTACTGTTTGACGCCATAGCTTCTGTTTAGCGCGCGGCTCAATGTTTCCAGTTCTGGCGGTAGTGGAGCACGGAAACTTAGATATTCGCCACTGATTGGATGACTAAATTCCAGTAACTCTGCATGCAGTGCCTGTCTGCTAAGCGCCGTAATAGCTTGACGCGCAGGTTCAATAATCTCTGAACCTGGGTGATAGCTACGTGCATAGAGTGGATCACCTAATACGGGTAGTTTTTCATGGGCTAAGTGTACCCGGATTTGATGTGTTCGGCCGGTATGTAGGGTGAGTCGCATCTGGCTGAACGGTCCATATACATGCTCAACAGCCGCATCGGTGATGGACGCTTTACCGCCTTCGTTTACAGCCATTTTTTGACGTTGACGAGGGTGTCGGCCAATCGGTAGTTCAATCCTTTTTTCACGCCAATTGGGCACACCCCGGCACCATGCGACATACTGACGATTCAAATCATGGCAGGCAAACATCTCCGAGAGAGCCCTGTGTGCCTCCTCAGTTTTGGCAACAACCAGGCTACCGGAGGTGTCTTTATCAAGCCGGTGAACAATGCCCGGTCTCTCAATGCCGTTGATGCCGGGTAATGATTGACAGTGGTGCAGTAGTGCATGAACCAGTGTTCCATGATCGTGTCCATGCGATGGGTGCACTACGATGCCGGCGGATTTATTCAAAATGATCAGATGTTCATCTTCAAAAAGAATATCTAATGGCATCGCTTCGGGCTCAAGATTCAGGGTCTGTAGCGGCGGCAAGCAGAGTTGATAGTGTTCACCTTCCCATACTTTGGTGGATAGCTGGGTGATGATGGTACCTGCTGAGTTCTGAACGAGACCTTGGCGAATTAACAGTTGAATGCGACTGCGGCTGAAATCACTGCCCGCTGCTAACACCGCATCTAGGCGTTTGCCTGATGCGTCGCTTGAAATAGTGATCGTGAGGGTTTGCTCCTCAGTAAGCTCTTTCATTCGCCTGTAGGGGTGCTTGGAGCTGCTTTGGGGCTATCTGCAGCGGCCGGTGCTGACGTGGATGGGGTTTCTGATTTAGAGGGGTTTGGCTTGCTCTCTCCTTCTGCATTGTTAGGGCGGCGAGGGCGACGACGGCGGCGACGTTTCGCTTTTGTGGGCTCATTGCTCTCTTCTAGGCTTGGCTCCGTAACTACTGGGGTGTTGGGGACGTCAGGCGTCGCAACGCTAACAGGTGGCTTTGCTTTGCGTGGGCGTCGTGGGCGCTTTGTGCTGGGTTTTTCACTGACCTCGCTATTGGGCATGGTAATCTCTGTTGTGCTGTCTGTCTGTTCAACTGCGGCTGTTGGTTTAGCCGCAGGGGTGACTTTGCGCTTCTTTTCGATACGTTTGCGGGCTGGGCGTTTGCGGTCGTTTTTGCGTTTTTCTTCTAGATCAGATGCGACTTTCTCTTCTTGCTCTTTTTGCAGTCGTTCTTTGCGTTTCTGGCCTGTGAGAATATTGATTAACGTTGTTAAGGGGCCAGCTTTTTTGCTTTTTTGTTCCTTTTGGGTTGGGGCTTCTGGTGCTGGGGCTGGAATGCCAACAACCGGTTTAACGGGCTTAAGTTTTCGGCTAGGACGCGGTGGTTTGAGACGTTTTGCTGTGTCTTCGAGCACTTCTACCCGTTGTTGGTTATTTTCCAGCCATTGGCGTTCAATACGGTAGTGGGGAATGTCCAGATCAGGACGAATCTGCAGGGTGATTTGAACTTCGTAGGTTTCTTCAATACGCGCGATGGCATCGCGTTTGTTGTTCATGAGGTATTCACCGGTATCAGATGGTACTTGAACGACTAAGGTCGGCTTTTTGCCGATTTCAGCCCAATCTTCCATGCGTGTGAGCATCTGTAGCGCCATGGAATCAACGGTGCGAATAAAGCCGCGGCCCTGACAGCGAGGACAGGGTTCACTGGTTGATTCACGTACGGAAGGGTGCAGGCGTTGGCGTGACATCTCTAGCAGGCCAAAACGCGAAATACGGGCAAATTGGATGCGCGCTTTATCACCTTTACAGGCTTTGCGCAGCGTGTCTTCAACAAGTTGACCGTGTTTGCGACTTACCATATCGATGAAGTCGATCACAATCAGGCCGCCAATATCACGAATGCGTAATTGACGAGCTATCTCTTCTGCGGCTTCTAAGTTAATGGCCAGAGCGGTATCATCAATATGTTTACCTTTGGTGGCGCGGCCGGAGTTAATATCAATGGCTGTCAGCGCTTCGGTAGGGTCGAGTACAATAGAGCCACCTGTTGGCAGGCGAATTTCACGTTCATGTAACTCTTCGCATTGCGCTTCAATGCCATGTTTTCGGAATAGTGGTACTTTTCCGCGATAGAGCTTAACTAATTTCTCTTTGCCGGGTAAAACAGCATGTACAAAGGCTTTCGTATGGGTGTAAATCTCATGATTATCGACCCATATCTCTTCAACATCATCAGAGAAGTGATCGCGAATAGCACGAGTGGCCAGATCACCTTCGAGATAAATCAGTGCCGGTGGGGGGGTGGTTTCGCTTTTAATGCGAATCTCATCCCACAAGCGACGCAGATACTGATAATCACGCTGAAGGGCTTCTAGTGTTTGATCTTTACCGGCAGTTCGGATAATAAGACCCATATTATCAGGTACTTCAAGCTGTGAAAGGATCTCTTTCATAGAGCGGCGGTCTTCATCGGATAGTTTGCGAGAGATGCCGCCGCGGGTGGTGTTAGGGCTTAGCACAAGGTAGCGCCCGGCCAATGAAATCTGCGTGGTTAAGGCCGCGCCTTTATTGCCGCGTTCCTCTTTTACAACCTGTACTAGCATCTCCTGTTTAGGCAGGAGTACATCTTGAATAGAAATATTGCGTGGATTGCTTGTTTTATCGACGCCCTCTTTCCAATAGTCGGGGTGGATTTCGCTCAGTGATAAAAAGCCCTGTCGGGCCGCCCCATATTCAACAAATGCCGCTTGCAAACTGGCTTCTACCTTGGTTACCCGACCTTTGTAAATATTGCTTTTGGTCAGTGTTTTTTGTGCAGACTCGATATCGAGTTCATGCAGATAGCCATTCTCTTCGATGGCTACACGAGATTGTTCATCGTGTGATGCATTGATTAACATACGTTTAATTGTCGTAGTCACGCCTGATTCCTTTTGGCGTTTGAAGATACTTGTTTTATTAATGGCTATGGAGCATGCATGAATAGACAACAGACCTATCTTGTAGGGCATTGTATCATGCGCGTAGTGACACGGCTTTACACATTGTTGCGTAAGCCAGTCGTATCGCTCATAGTTATTATTTGTCGGGCACAGCTTTTGCTGGCTCCGAACGCAAGTCATTCAAACGCAGTTTATTGGCGCAGGCTCTACGTTTGTAGCACATCATCAGGAAGGGGGCATTATCAGGGCTAAAGACCGGATGAACAGTGAACAAGCCCGAGGTAGATAGTCGAAGGCTGGGTTTTCCGGTGGAAATTCTCTAGATTTCAGTTTCTAGTTATCAAACCTGACAAGGCACACACGCATCGTGATGTAGTGCAACAAAAACGGAGCTTGCTGCGCAGGCGGATAAAGCTACAGACAAGGAGGTCGGTTTGGCAAGCAATATCACTGAAAGCGGTGTTTTAATTATTGATGCGGATGAGGATGGAAGTCGTTTGGACCGGGTGCTGGTTCGTCAATTAGGTACGGGGCGGCGCTCACTCATGCTGCGTTTAATACGCAAGGGAAATGTTCGGATCAACAAAAAACGCTGCAAGCCAGAAACACGCGTAGTGGCAGGCGATGCGATATACCTACCCATGAGCCTGCGGGAGGCTGATGAGCAAGAGCGTGTTTCTGTTCCACTATCGTTGCTTCACAGGGTAGCCTCTATGCCGGTGTTGTATGAGGATGAGTGGTTACTGGTGGTCGATAAACCGGCTGGCATGGTCGTGCATGGTGGTAGTGGCCATGAGGGTGGTTTAATCGAGGCGCTCAAAGAGAGTAGGGGATTGTCAGAGTTGCGCTTGGCCCACCGTTTAGACCGTGATACTTCAGGTGTGTTGCTGATGGCCAAAAACCTAGCCTCGTTGCGTCATCTGGCTGACTCTTTTCGTCAGCGCGATATGCAGAAAACATATTTTGCCCTGATTAGCAAAACACTTTATCCGTATGCGGGTCGTATGCGTTCTAAATTGTCGAAAGGCGTGATGCGCGGTGGAGAGCGTATGGTGGTTGATGCTGATGACGGTAAAGAGTCAATCACTGATTATCAAGTGATGATGATGTTAGGAAAAGAGGGTTTTGATTTTTCTCTGATCGCTTTACATCCTCACAGTGGCCGCACCCACCAGCTGCGCGTGCAGTTGCAAAATGAGGGGCACGCAATCCTTGGTGATGGCAAGTATGGGGCTAAGGAGGAATTGACCGCTTATAAGGCCATCGGAGGTAAGGGGCTGATGTTGCACGCTTGGCGCCTGCGTTTTGATCACCCTATGAGCGGCAAATTGATGGAGTTTAAGGCCGCTTGGCCCGCTAGCTGGCATAGAATATTGCCACCAAGGTCGTAGCTACTTCGTTTATGAATTGAACGCAGGCAGCTGTTAAAGATCGATACTTGCCATCTACGACAGGGTCTTTGCATCACCCAGTCGCGCGACTATAGTAATTTAATCTGGATTCCCGACCCGGTCAGGAATGCCGTGCAATCCATACTTGAATCACTATAAGTGCGGGCGGCTGGGCATCCTTCATTTACAAGCATAGGGTCTCTCTGTCGTCATTCCCGAGGGTTTAGTCGGGAATTCATATCTGAAACGCTCTGCTTGATTCTGAAAGAAGTATGCGTTCCCACGCCTTCGCGGGGGCAGGTTCTCCACGGAATGACGGGCGTAATGCTTAAATTACCTTACCATGCGTAGCGGGGAGTATTGTCGTAACCAAAAAGCGGGGACTATTTAAACCCTCATTTAGGGACTATTTCGACAGTCTACCCCAGCCCTCCAAACCATTGCAGTCAGATATGAAGGCTTTGTTGTATTTGTGTTGGCTTCGGTTAGTATGGATTTAACAGATTATGTGTGGGAGTCTTTATGCGTTATGAAGTAGTGGACACGATTATAGAGCCCTATGATCGACTGGAGGTGCTCTCTAAGCTAGAGGTGGGCCAGTTGTTAAATAGCAGTTCAGGTGGGCTTTATCAGACATTTAGGGGCTGCGCTTTGGCGGTACTTAATTGTGATGGTGAGTTGGATGATGGGCGAGTGCTGCTTGAGCGTTATAAGAGTTTTGAGATTTTTGTACGTCAAGTCGAGCGCGGCATTAAGTTGGAATTGGTTAATGCACCCGCAAGTGCTTTTGTCGATGGCGTGATGATCCGAGGTATCCATGAACATCTCTTCTCAGTGTTAAGGGATATCGTTTTTGCTCATGATGAAATTCAAAGCAATCCAAATATTGATTTGCGTAAATCAAACGGTATTACCAATGCCGTTTTCTATATTTTGCGCAATGCCAAGGTGCTTGATCTGATTCGTGAGCCTAAACTGGTAGTCTGTTGGGGCGGGCATGCGATTAGTCGTAATGAATACGACTACAGTAAGCAGGTAGGTTATGAACTGGGTCTGCGTAAAATGGATGTCTGTACGGGTTGTGGGCCGGGCGCGATGAAGGGGCCGATGAAGGGGGCGACGATTGGCCATGCCAAACAGCGTGTGCGTGATGGTCTCTATTTGGGGGTGACGGAGCCGGGTATTATTGCCGCTGAATCGCCCAATCCGATCGTCAATAATCTAACGATCTTTCCTGATATTGAAAAAAGATTGGAAGCGTTTGTGCGGGCAGGGCATGGTGTGGTGGTATTTGCTGGCGGTGTGGGTACGGCAGAAGAGATCCTCTACCTGTTGGGCATTCTGTTGCATCCGAAAAACAAAGAAGTGCCGTTTCCGCTGCTCTTGACAGGGCCTGAATCTGCTCGCGAATATTTTGCCAACATTGATGCTTTTATTGGCGAAACACTTGGCATTGAGGCACAGCAGAAATATCAGATTGTCATTAATGACCCGGTAGAAGTGGCTCAAAAAATGGGTGTCGGCATTCAGCAGGTCAGGCGGTATCGAAAAGAAGTAGGCGATGCCTATTATTTCAACTGGTCGCTGACCATAGATCATGTTTTCCAGCAGCCATTTGCTCCAACGCATGCCAATGTGCGTAGTTTGGCGCTACATAAAAATCAGCAACCTTATCAATTGGCCGCAAACCTTCGTCGTGTGTTTTCGGCACTCGTTGCAGGTAATGTTAAAGATGAGGGGATACGGGCGATTGAGGCGTTTGGTGACTTTGAGATTCACGGTGATGAATCAATTATGGGGCCGGTTGACCGCCTTTTGACACAATTCGTTGCACAAGGGCGAATGAAGATGACGGATGAAGATTATCGGCCGTGCTATAGGATAATATGATTTTGCGTGCCTTGGTCGATATTTTAGGTTAGATTGCGTCGCTGAGAGGGCTGCACTATGGGTGTGGCCCTTTATCTATAGGTAACAGGGTTCATACAGCACCCTGTTGTAAACAGGTGTGTAATGACTACAGATGTACAGTTTAGCGAGTTGGGTCTATCTGAACCAATTCTTCAAGCAGTTAAAGATCAAGGCTATGAAAATGCAACGCCGATTCAGGCGGCAACCATTCCGCTGATGATGGAAGGGCGCGATGTATTGGGTCAGGCTCAGACCGGCACAGGTAAAACGGGCGCCTTTGCCCTGCCAGTGCTTTCAAAAATTGATTTAGATCAGCGTGATCCACAGGTGCTGGTATTGGCACCAACCAGAGAGCTGGCGATTCAGGTGGCCGAAGCTTTTCAACACTATGCCCATCATATTAAAGGGTTTCATGTACTGCCGATTTATGGTGGCCAGTCCTATGACACCCAGTTGCGCCAATTAAAACGTGGTGTTCATGTGGTTGTGGGTACGCCAGGGCGTGTGATGGATCATATTCGCCGTAAAACATTGAATTTAAGTGGCTTGAAAACGATGGTCCTTGATGAAGCGGATGAAATGCTTCGTATGGGCTTTATTGATGATGTGAAGTGGATTCTAGAGCAGACACCGCAGAGTCGTCAGATTGCGCTGTTCTCGGCAACCATGCCAGCAGTCATTCGCAAAATTGCCAACTCTCATCTGAATAATCCGCAACAAGTGACGATTGAAACTAAAACGTCAACCGCGCCGACCATTCGTCAGCGCTACTGGATGGTGAGTGGTCGCAATAAAATTGATGCGCTGACGCGTATTTTAGAATTTGAGCCTTTTGATGGTATGCTTATTTTTGTACGTACCAAGACAGCCACTGAAGATGTTGCAGAGCGTCTGGAAGCGCGCGGTTACTCCGCTTCAGCACTCAACGGTGATATTAAACAGTCCCAGCGCGAGCAGATCGTCAACCGTCTGAAAAAGGGTACGATTGATATTGTAGTGGCAACCGATGTGGCAGCTCGTGGTTTGGATGTGGAGCGTATTTCGCATGTCATTAACTACGATATTCCCCATGATACTGAGTCGTATGTGCATCGTATTGGTCGTACCGGCCGTGCGGGTCGTAAGGGTGATGCTATTCTGTTCGTGGCGCCACGTGAGAAGCGTATGCTCTCATCGATAGAGCGGGCAACCAATCAACGTGTTGAACAGCTGGTCATGCCATCAACAGAAGATATTAATAATTTGCGTATTGCCGAATTTAAACAGCGCATTACTGATACGCTGGCTGCTGATGGTTTGGAGATTTTTGCACAGATTGTTGAGCAGTTTGAGTTGGATCATAATGTTCCGAGTAAAGAGATTGCTGCGGCACTAGCTTGTATGATGCAGAGTGAGAAGCCCTTTTTGGTGAAAGATGTGCCCATGCGGCAGGAGCGAGAAGCGCGTCCATCACGTTTTGAAGAATCTTCTGATCGATCAGGACGTACACGTAGTCCGCGTGGTGAAAAAAATAATTCACCGTATGAAGAACGTGCACCGCGCCGTGAAGCGCCATCACGCGGTCGTGATTCAGCCGGCCCTGAACGTGGTAAAGACCGTTATCGTTTAGATGTTGGTTCGACTGATGGTGTAGAAGCCCGTAATATTGTCGGTGCGATTGCCAACGAGGTTGGACTGGAGTCTGAATTTATCGGTCATATCACGATTGCTGAGGGCTATAGCACTGTTGATCTGCCTGAAGGTATGCCTGCTCCGATTCTTAAGCAGCTCAAAACGATTCAGGTTTGTGGTAAAGCACTTAATGCGAGCTTGGAAGAGGCTGGTGGTGGATTTAATCGACCTACTAAGCGCAAGCAGTTTCGACCTGGTGCTGATCGAGATGATAAGCGGGGACGTGGCTCTAAACGGAGTGATAATAGCTCTAGAAAGCCGCCTCGTAAGCATAAATAAAAGTATCAGCAGTACTGCTTCATCAGCTCGCCCTCTGCCGAAAGCATACGTTTTTTGAGAAGCTGAAGTATAACATTCGTTGATCAACTTAAATGAGCCAGAAATCGCATAGATTTCTGGCTCATTTTTTTGTTATAGTGATTCAAGTATGGATTGTCCGTCATTGCCGCTCCACGCCTTCGTGGGGGCAGGCTCTTCGCAGGAAGTAAGAGAAACGGTTTGTTTGGCTAATCCTATCGCGTCGCGGGAACACCGCTCAAGCTTCCCAAGGGTTTAGTCGGGAATCCATTGGTTTTATGTAAGCAGAGCGTTTTAGATATGGATTCCCGCCTTCGCGGGAATGACGGACAGTAATCAGGGGACAGTTTACCTATTAAAAATCGAGACCATTCTTACTGCTCTTTTAAAAGCTAACAAACACATGATATACTCGTAGCCTAAGCTGTCGAAATAGCTCCTAAATGAGGGTTCAAATAGTCCCACTTTTTGGCTACAACAATACACATTTCTACGCATGGTAAGGTGATTTAAGTATTACGCTCGTCATTCCCGTGGAGAACCTGCCCCCGCGAAGGCGTGGGGCGGGAATCCATCCTCGTTCCCACGCTCCTGCGTGGGAACGTATAGCAGAGCGTTTCAGATATGGATTCCCGATGCAACCCTCGGGAATGACGGTCTATTGCCGTGAAATGACGGCAAGGGCAGGGAGTCTCTCACTCGTTATGGCCGTCAGGCTTAGGTCGGGAGACTATGGGGATTAAGGTCAAACAGCCTGTTGAATAAAAAATACTAAATAC